>JAJZEE010000012.1 GCA_021805735.1 Bacillota bacterium | reverse complement strand
TGCTATCGAGAAGGACAACTGTACGATGCGCGAAGTCAGCGCCGCGATTGGTTGACCGGGAATCTGGCACGGCAAGTCGTCGGGTACGCGAAGGAACGCGGTGCGGGATTGGTCATGGAAGATCTGAGATTTGTAAAGGATCAGGAAGTGAGTACGAAGTTTCGCCGGATCACCCATCAGTTTGTCTATCGCAAGATATTGGTCGCGGTGGAACGCGAAGCTAAGCGGGAAGGCGTGGAGGTTCGGAAAGTACATCCCGCGTACACATCGGTGATTGGTCGATTGAAATACCAGCCGCAGTTTGGAATCAGTGTTCACGAGTCCGCTGCATTCGTGATTGCGCGGCGGGGCGGTCTGAAGATCCGCCGCGAGAATGTCCCGAAAACATTGAAGCGTAAGCTTGCGATGCTGGGTAAGTTCAATGAAGAAGCCTATCGCAAGAATGATTGGAGCACGTGGAATCAAGCGAAGAAAATCATTGAGAAAACCATAAAGGAGAGAGGAGGCAACCTGGTTTCGTGGTTGGATCAACGTAAGGAACTGCTCCAAGGGTAACGAAAGGCTCCTGCCGTGTACACGTGGAGAAAGGCGCGGCGGGAAATCTTATCGGGACCGGGTAACACCCGGGAAGATGGCAACACGAATCAGACATAGGAAAGGGCGACTTTTCCGTTCTCTGGTCCGGCTCATCTTCGGTGGTGCGAGAGCAGCCTCCAAGCGGATGAATCCTGCAAGACTGCGGGCTCGAAAGAGTCGAAAAGACCTATGAGAGATTATAGTAGGTTTTTTGAACCAGGTAGTGGAATGTCTGAGTTCCCCAAGCACTTCGTCTCTGCGGGCGTGGTGGTTCTGAATTCACACAGGGAAATCTTGCTTATCAAAGGCCCGCGAAGAGGGTGGGAACCACCTGGAGGCGTCGTGGAGCAGGGTGAATCCATTGAACTAGCCGCTATTCGTGAAGTCAAAGAAGAAACAGGAATCGGTATTGAGATTGTCAAATTCTGCGGCATATTTCAAAATGTCACTGTTGGGGTGGTCAACACAATTTGGTTGGGAAAACCAATAAGCGGAGAACCGCAAACGTCTGAAGAGAGCTTGGAGGTCGGCTATTTCACGATTGAACAAGCCTTGGAAATGGTGACTTGGCCTACCTTCCGTCAGCGTATTGAATTGGCGCTGGATGACAGTCAGCATCCGTTTTTTGTCGCGTGGTAATGTGCGAAGAGACATGTCCAATAACTTCCTAACGGCTGCAAACAAACAGGAACAGAAATTTCATAACGAACACGAAGGTGAACATTGTTGAAACGACTCATGGTGGCCATGTTTCGACCGAACATCGATAATTTGCCGGCGCCGTCCATATTGGGAGATGGATTTCGTATTCGATGGTTTCGAGAAGGAGACGAAAACACTTGGGCTCAAATTGAGTGTCTAGCCGGAGAGTTTACATCTGAGATGGCAGCGAGGGAACAATTCTTAAGCGACTTTCCTGACCCAGACATGCTCCGTGGCCGTTGCCTGTTCGTCGAAAATAACACCGGAGAGGCCGTCGGTACAGCTACGGCCATGTCCGGCCAATTGGCAAACCGGAAAATGGGGCGTCTTGGCTGGGTGGCTGTGAGTCCGTACTACCAGGGACGGGGACTTGGTAAGTGGATCGTTGCTTTGGCATTGCAGGGTATAGCGAAAGAACACCGGGAAATTTTCCTTACTACTCAAACTACCAGCGTGGCAGCAGTAAACATCTATCTCAAGTATGGTTTTGTTCCCCATTCATACGGTCCGGATGACGAAGAGGCTTGGATGCTTTTATCGAATGCTCTCAACAACGAAATTCCTGCCCCTGGCCCGCGAACTTGCTGAACAAACGGGGGCAACTGCGCATTCTCCACGGTCCTGTTTGGCCAGCCAGGAATGTGCCCCCGACTGGTATATCCACGACGCCGATATTCGTTACGAGGGGGTGCCGCTAATGGGCTGGAGAACCGGCGAAGGCGACGGTGTCATGATCGCGACACTGCTGTTTGACATCCACGGCGTTTTCCTGTTGAGGTCGGAAAAACGATACAGGTTACTCGCGAACAATTTTGGAATCTCGCCGGAGGTGCTGACTTCTGCCATCTTTGCAAAAGGCTTGTGGGAGGGGTACAAATGTGGCGATATGGTTGAAGATGACTTCTGGTCCACAGTGGTGTCCCGACTGCCCGACACCTTCAGTGGAACTCCGGCGTCACTCCGAGATGAAATGGATCTGGTCGATGAGGTCGATGAAGAACTTGTATGCTTGGTTCAGACGCTGAGAGCCCAATACCGTGTCGCTGCACTTTCGAATGCAGGAGCTGATCTCGAACGCAGGTTGAGACATTTTCATTTCTATGATTTATTTGAAATAGTCATCAATTCCCATCATGTGCATATGGCGAAGCCGGATGAAGCGATATACCGGATGGCTGCAGATAGGTTGGGAGTCCTTCCGCAAGAGATTCTGTTTGTTGATGACAAGGAGCGCAACACATTGGTCGCGGATCAGTTGGGGTTTCATACGCATGTATACACTGATTTGGAATCCTTCAAGGCGTACCTGAGCTCGTTCAATCAACGTTACATGCTGTAGGCGCTCACGATATTTGGATTCTTTCCTGATCCAGTGGCGCAAGAACTGAGCAAACTCGTAAACTGATTTATGGATGAATATTCAGTTCAGATGTTCCGATGTCGCTGCGCATCCAGGCCGTTTTGTCCGAGAAGGAGTAACCATAGAATGGTGTCGAAGAGGGCAACTGGTCTCTCTGTTAAGGGGATTTTATCAGACGAAATGGGGGGTATGGAGCGTTGATTGACGCGACAATGGACTTGTTCGTACGTATCTCTATACATCGCATGATCGATCATCATCTTCCAAAGATTCGTCAGTGTATGGATGCCTTAAACACGCAACAATTGTGGGAACATGAAGTTAATCACGCGAATTCAGTCGGCGGAATACTGTTTCATATTTGCGAGCAGGTCGACCGTCATACCGCTGAGTATCAGCAAGTAGGAAACGTGTCCATGAGCGGGATCGAAGACTATTTTCCCGATTTGGGGATGTCATCGAAGGAACTCCTTCAAAAAGTTGAGAAAGCATTTTCTGTTTGGCAAAGAACTATTCAAGAGTTTTTAGCGGATACGTCGAAAGAAGTTGACATCCATAGAATTTACCATCTCGTCGAACACACGAGTTATCACCTGGGGCAAATCGTAGATCGGACACAGACCAAGACAGGCATTGCATTCCAGTTTGCGCAACATGGACTCAACGAGCGAAACTTACGAGCCATTATCGAGAGAGATACCAGATAACGCCGAGGTAACAAGTGTGCGTATTCCGGTGAATCCCGCCAACATCCGGCAGGACGAACATGGAGATTACGTGGGAACGCTTCAAGAAATCAATGATATCGTGGCAACCGGCGCTACGGAACAAGAGGTCATTGCCGATTTGGCCAGCAATTTGGCTGAATACGCCGAGGAATATTTGACCGACAACTTTCGTCTCTATTTCCACTCCCCTAATCGGCGCGCGCACTTCCCTTATGTGCTCAAGGTCGCGATGCAGGCAAATCAGGATGCCGTAGTAAGTCTGATCCATGCCTAATCCGAGGGATCACAAGCGGTTTTGCGACAATGAGGGATGGGAACTTTTCATGCAGGAGATCTAAATTCTGGTATCATTTATTTACTGCGCTAACGAGAGGAAAGGTGTTGAGAGTGAAAGTGGATCGGCTCACCTCAGTCATTGAAAAAGTGAACAGGGATTCGTTTGTATTACAGCCCGACGGAAAACCAATTCCGCAAACAACGAAACCAGAACTGATCTACGACATGTTGCGGTTGTTAGATATCAATGAAGGTGATTCAGTTCTTGAAATAGGAACTGGTTCTGGGTATAGTACCGCCCTACTGGCGACTCTAGTGGGTGACCAAGGCAGTGTAGTATCGCTGGACATTGAAAGTCACTTGATTGATCGCGCTCAAAGACTGTTCGCACAGCAAGGTTTGAGCAATGTGAATGCTTTTGTGAGTGATGGTCGAAATGGATATAGTGGGAACCCTTCCTTCAATCGTATTGTCGCTTGGTGTACAGCGGATCATATTCCCGTTGCTTGGTGTAACCAAACGATGGAAGATGCGATTATGGTTTTGCCAATAAAGATCTTACCATTTGAGGGGAGCACGCTTGTGGTCAAAGTTCGCATGGAGAAAGAGCAAATGTTGGCTGGTGAAAGAGTGATCGTCGGCTCCTTCATACCGATGTTAAGCGAACCACTGCCTTTGAAGCCTTTAGCCGACGTAATCATCACAAAAAACGAAATACCAATTACTTGGGGAAGCGCCGAATGGGCGCGACAATCGGAATCGTCTGTTCGAAGGTTTACGCATTTACTTGAAGGAATCTCGGTTCAGGGCAACCTCTTATTACTTCCTGAGGAAAATCCGTGGGATTATCGGGCTTTTCTCCTAGCTAAACGTCCACATGGTATTACAATTATATATACAAAGTCGATGGGGTTAAGTCTTGGTTACAGTGATGCAGATGGATTGGCGGTGCTATCGTTATTCGGAACAGGGTACGCACAGGCAGGCAACAAACATGCAACGGAGATCCTCTTGGAGTGGATTGAAGAGTGGCGTGCAACTGGTAGACTTGGTATGGATAGACTAAGACCTGTCCTCCAACGTGAAAACGATGTGTGGAAAGTGTCCGTTCGAATAGTCTAGTACTCGTCATGGGCACTTGATAGTGCACAAACGGGTGGAAATCCGCCAATGCCGTACAGGAACAGGCAGGCGGATAGGCTAGGATTTCTCCGGCACTTGGAGAACGCACTTCATTCCCGCTCATCCGATCCGGGGTGCGCAAAGATGAAGGCGCCTTGGCGGTTGGTGCTGTGCGCAATGCTGGCAATGGCGTTGGACCGGATCAAAGAGAACCAGGCGCAACGAATGTTTTCATCAAGCATACTATGAGTCACTGCGATCGCGACACCAAATCCATTTTTAGTCATTGACACAATAATTTATATGTAGTGTGTTGAAAAGTCAATCTATTAAATCAACTTGTGTGTCTAGTATACTCTCTCTGCATACTATCCTATTGAACTCAACTTTCGCATGCCAAAACAGGGAGATATGCCTTGATATAGCTAGGCAATCCGTCGATCCACTGCTGTAGTTGACTGCGAATTAATTTTGAGAATCGTTTGCTCGTCTTCTTGGAAATATCATTGACTAGTTCAACCAATTGACTCAATGCGACGGCCCAGTCCAATTCGCTCACTTCGTCGCACAATATTAGAAATAGATTCCCCAACGTGCGGTCATCTGTACTTTGGCGGTGCTGCCAAGCCAGTAGAATGTACCGTGAAAAGACAATCGTCGTATGGCTAACGAGCATGTCATAGGAGCGCCCTTGAAACTCTTTCTGTAGGCGCAGCAACGACTTGGTGCATTTGAAGAAGACTTCAATGTCCCATCGGATGCCGTAAATCTGTATGATTTCTTCGACTGTCAGGGTCGTGTCCGTGGATAGGATGGCCAACCATTCCTTCTTGTTGCTTCTGTGACGAACGAACACGATCTGGATCGGAATGCCTGGGCTCAGTTGAGTATGTATGGACCGTAGAATGCCTTTCTTCTGTGGACACATAACGGGCGTGGCAACGTAGTACAGTTCTTGCAAGGATAAGCGCCGTCCGTTCAGCAGGTATCGCTTGTTGTCCGCCTTGACCATGCCAATGACGTCCAGCCCTCGGTCCAACACGGCCCGTATCAGCGGAGCGTATGTGAACCAGCTATCCATAAGGACATAGGATGCGCTCATTCCAGCAGCCAAGGCCCGATCCAGCATGGCGGGGATGATTTCAGGGGCCGGACGGAGGGCTTCCATCCTCCTCTTGTACCCATGTGTGCGTTTATCAATGGAATGGCTCAGGCCCTGAATCTGCGACTTAACGGAACTGAGGAGGGAGAAATCAACAGGGATGAATGTATGCCCGTCCGACCAGCCGAACGTTAACATGCGAAACCCTTTGTAGTAGCAGTTTCGGGCGTGATCTTTGAAGCGTGCCAGGAGTTCCACGGATTTACTCCGGTTTCGTTCGTACATGGAGTCATCAACGACGAATGCACTCACACGTTTGCTGGACGTCAGGGAATTGGTTTTGTTCACGGCTTGCGCACTGAGATTCGAGAGAAATCGGCGCCAAGCAAATCCAGAGTGATTGAGAAAACGATACACAGCATCTTTTCCAGGAAACGATTCTGACCTCTCACTTTCAAGGATCTGAAACCAGTTTTGGTGGTGGAAAATGATGAGCACGAACACAAGCTGGAAAAGGTAGGAGCATGTAAAACCAAACCTCTTGGTAATACCCGCATTGCGCAAATGCTTAAGGACCTTGAGTTCTTCAAAGGCAGGGCGGATTTCGAGTGGCAATGGATTGTTGTTTTCCGTTTTATGACCTATCATGTAGGAGGGCACCTCTTCCGGTACAGTAGTGTTTGGACGCATTTACTATGCCAAAGGAAGCGGTGCTTTTCATTTGTCAACGCCAATACTTGAAGCAGTGCAAGTCGTTGTGCTATAAGGCGTGGCTACAGATTTCTCTCTGCTAAAGTTGAGCTATAATTGCTCTTGATCAGGTATATAATAGACATGAATAGTGTCGTTGATAGCACCTGTGGAGGGAAGTCAATGAGCGTAGAATCGATCTTTCCGTTTGGTCGGCCGGTGACATCAGGTGATATTGTGGATCGTCGAGAATTTCTGGCAGAAATGCAGCAGCGTCTGTCGGACGGCCACAGTCTCATGCTGCCAGGTCCCAGGCGAATCGGGAAGTCCAGTGTCGCTCATGAAGTATTGCGGCGAATGCGCGATACAGGGGCATACACAGCCAGCGTCGACCTCTTTTATGTGACCGGCATCGATGAGTTTGCTGCAAAGCTGATGAAATCCGTGTTGGAAAACCGCACCGGTGTACTGGGACAGGCGATTCGGGCGATGCGTGGATTGCGAACCCTGATCGGTCAAGCGGAGATCCGCGCACAAATCCATGATTTAGAATTGGGCTTATCTTTGGGACGCGAAGAGACAGATCCGTTGGAGCAACTTGAGATGGCCATTTCCTTGGCGGAAAGTTTAGCGCAACGCGACAATCGCCGGATGGTCATTCTGTTGGACGAGTTTCAGGAGATGGAACGCCTTGGCGGACAGGCGCTTCTGCAGCGGTTGCGGGCGCTCTTGCAGCGGCAAACACATACGGTCTATCTGTTTTTGGGCAGCCAGACCACGCTGATGCAAACCATTTTTGCGGATCGGGGGCAGGCGTTTTATCGGTTTGCCACTATGATGGAATTACCGTCGATTCCGGCAGAGGCTTGGCACGACTATTTGTCAAAACGGTTTGTGGATTTCCGGATGCACTTCACAGATCCCGCCTTTCGACTCATGATGGACCGTACGGGGGGGCACCCGTATTGTTTGATGGCCGTCGCTTACAACGCGCATTTGCATGCGAACCTGCATCACTTAACCACCATTACAGCCGATGTGGTGGATTATGCGTATGAGCAGGCCATGAGGCATCTGCAATCCATTTACGATGTTCAGTGGCAGGAACTGCATCGATTTCGACATGCGGACACCGTATTTGCCGCATTGGTAGAGGGAGCGGCGCCGTATTCCCTGCCGATCTCCGGTTCAGTTGTGACGAAGGCCATCCAGAATCTGATACGGCTATCGATCATCGTCAAAGGAGAGGGGCGCGGCGAGTATCATCTTGTCGAGCCCATGTTTGGTGATTGGCTCTTGCACCAACAGGGCAGATGACCGCGACAAAAGGAACAGCGCCGTCCTCGCCTCGATTGCGGCAACAGGATCGGCGCTGCTCTGCCTTGCGGTTCGGAACCACCTGCGTTTGCGGCTTGCGATTCCATTCGTTTCGCAACAGCGTCGGGTCGGGTCTGCCTTCCCGCATCATCTTCCGTCGCTGTCTCCGTGCTTTCGTGTTCATGATCAACCCCCACACACAAACTCATCATGGTCATCACTATTGTACGGCATCTCCAGTGACTTTGTCCGCGATTCTGGGCGCAACATCAAAATTCACCGTTCAAAGATTCCGCAGTTCGAATTTAGCGCAGCCAGGCGGACAGATCGCGTTCCAGTAGGATCTGCAGCTGTGCGATGTCGGCGGCGTAGAACTCTTTAAGGGAAGCGCGGGTTGCCGGATGCATCTGCGTCTTTTCGAGGAGCATGGATTTCGCGCGGTTGCCCAGTCGCTCCCGAAGGGCCGCCGACACAAATGGCTTGACGATTTCCTTTAACGCGTTGGGTTTCGTGACGAAGTTGAATAACGCCCTGGATTTTGGCATTCCCGATTCATTGTAGCGAATGGAACTGTCAATGGCAAAGCGCGGGTTGACGCCGAGGAATGCAAACAGTTCGGACATGACGGCTCTGTTGTCGCGGCTGAAATCATCATAGATGATGACGTTCACCTGCTCCCGTCCAAACACGTCCAGATAGCGGCGCACCTGTTCCGTGTACAGGCCCAGTTCCCGGTACAGCCACAGCGGCTCATAATCCAGACGCTTGCGGTTGGGCTCTTCTCGCAATCCGTCCTCGAAAGACAACGTTTCCCGTTCATCGCGCACAAGGTGCATGTAGGCGGAAAAGGCCCGGTCCACAGGGTTTCGCAAAACGATGACGATCTTCATGTCCGGATTTTCAGCGTGGATGCGCTCTGCCGTACCGGGATAATAGAGATAGAACGCCGACGATTCGCCGATTGCGATTTCATTGCCCACGGCGTCAAACAGGCTTTCATAGCGCTCTCTTGAGCCGATCGTCTCGGTGTTCATGCCCTCGTCTCCGCGTCCGTTGAACCTGGGCGGAAAGCTTGGCAACGCGAAGTAATGCGCCTCCTTCTTGGCAGGCAAATAGACTTCCGGATGCTGGGCAAGGTAGCGATCAATGGAACTGGTGCCCGATTTGGCGGCGCCCACCACAAGAAAGTTGGGTAACATGGTTCGCCTCCCATAAGAAAGTTGGGTACATGATTCGGCTACAGCCCGCGCCCGAAGCGCTCTCCGCGCCGCCCCACCGTCTTCAGGCGGACGGCGCGGAGAGCAGGTTCCTGGCCTCCGCAAGCAGCGCGTCCATGTCCGCTTCTGTCGCGATCACCGCGCCAGCGCGAAATTCGTGCCCGCCGCCCCCGAACTGGCGCGCCAGTTCCAGTACGGGAACACCGCGCCCGCGCAGGCGTACGCGAATTTCAGTCGGACTCTGCTGCACGAAGAGCACGAAGAGCCGGCCGGGGAGCCGTTCCAGTTCCTCCGTCATCTGCGCGGCCTCATCGGGAGGGATTCCGGCCTCCCGCATCGCCGCCAGATCCAAATAAGACGCCATCAGGTCGCCATCGCTGCGCGCGTTTCTTCGGAGTGTTTCACCGAGTCTGAAATATCCGGACGAACGGGTTTCCAAACGCTCTGCAATCGCGATTTTGTCGATGCGCGCCGTGGCCTCCAGAAAAGCCGCCGTCGTATACGTGCGTGTTGCCGTATCCCGCTTAAACCACTGGGTGTCCGAGACGACGCCGGTGTATAGATATTGGCATATTTCCTCCGTGAAAAGCGGGGTGGCGGTGATGCGTTCCAGTTCCTGCAGCAGCAGCGTCAGCATCTCCGCTGTGGAACTGGCCTGCGCGTCGATGAGGTTCAGAGTTCCGTAGCCCAAGTTGGACTTATGGTGATCGATCACAATGTCAATGGCGCACAGGTCGCGCAAAAGTTCAGGCGGCGTCGCCGTCTCGTTGCCGTATTTGGCGATTAGGTCGGCGATCCGCTTACGGGTGTCGCGATCGAGCGCGAGGCGACCGACATTGCCAGTGTCAAGCGCCACCAGCAGAGCGTTTGCGAAGGGGTGCTCCGGGATCTGCGCGGCGGGCAGAAGCCAGCGCAGATGCTCCGGCAAATCGTGTGCTACGCTGATAGTTTTACCGAGTTGTCGCAGAGCAAGCGCAAGAGCGAACACAGATGCGGAATCGGCGTCGCCCCGTATGTGCGTGATAAGATGGATGGTGCTGGAAGCTGCGAGATTCGCAGCAACCTCGTTGTACGTCACCCTGGAAGCACCTCAATCACCGAGCGGCGCTCTCGAATCAGACTTGCGCCGCAAATTTTTCATAAAACTCCATCAGGACAGACACCACTTCAGGACGACTGAATTCAGGCGGCGGCGCCATACCCTGGACGAGCATGGAGCGCACCTTTGTACCAGAGAGAATGACTCTGGACTGCTCGCCGTGGGGGCAAGTTTTTGTCGTAGCCATCCCTGCGCAGGACGTGCAGTAGAATGCATGTTCAAAAAACAGCGGTATGATTCCGATCTCTTCCGCTGTAAACGACTGAAAGATGTGCTGCGCGTCGTAGGTTCCATAGTAATTACCGACACCCGCGTGATCCCGCCCGACAATAAAATGCGTGCAACCAAAGTTCTTGCGCACCAGCGCGTGTAGGATTGCCTCGCGCGGACCTGCATAGCGCATGGCCGCCGTATAGGCGCCAAGCAGCACTCGACCCTGCGGATAATAGTGGTGAATAACGGCATGATAGGCCCGCATGCGAAGTTCGGCAGGCACGTCGTCATCTTTTGTAGGGCCGACCAATGGATGGATGTAAAGACCATCGACCGTTTCCAAAGCGCATTTCTGGATGTATTCATGCGCCCGGTGGATTGGGTTTCGCGTCTGAAACCCGACGATCGTCTTCCATCCCCGCTGCTCAAAATAGCTTCGCGCCTCTTCTGGAGTGTGCGCGTACTCGGAAAACGGGTCAGCGCCCGGATTGGGGATGACCGTGACAGGTCCGCCCAGGTATATATCTCCCCTGTGCAAGGTGACATTGACACCGGGGTGGTCCATGTCATTTGTACCATAAATCAGACTTACATCCGTATGGAGATTCGGGCGGTATATGCTGTTCACCGTGAGAACGGCGTGCGCGACACCGTGCTGATCGCAAAGAACGAGCCGTTCCCCGAGTTCAGTGCGCGAAGCGATGTCTTGCGACACAGGCAGCACCACGGGAAGAGACCAAAGGAGTCCGCTGACCAGACGCATTCTTTCGACGACTTCCCGGTAGTCCGACTCCTCCATGAAACCGGTCAAAGGCGAAAACGCACCCATGCCGATCTGGCGGATATCCGACAGCGCGATCTCGTCTACCTGGATTTTTCGCAGAACCGATACCTCGTCGATCGCACGGCTCGCCATGCGGTTCACCAGTGTGCCGCCGTGGGGTGCGATTAAAGTCAAAACGTTCACTCCTCGGTGATTAAATTAACTGCGTATGCGCGCGAAGCATTCGTCTCCGCCTCGTCCTGCAAGGATACCCTGGCGCCAACATAATCCGCAATCAAATACGTGGCGTCCTCAACCGTCTGTCTGTTCGTGTGAATGGTGATTTCCGCATGGACCGGCGGTTCATACGGCGAGCTGATGCCTGTAAAGTCGCTGATGGCGCCGGCCTGCGCCTGCTTGTACAAACCTTTAGGATCCCGTTCCATGCAGACTTCAAGTGGACACTCCACAAACACTTCAATGAATTCGTCAGGAGTGAACAGTCCGCGAGCTGCATCGCGATCAGCGCGCAACGGAGAGATCATCGCAACGATCACCACGATCCCCGCATCGACGAATAATTTGGCCGCGTGCGCCACGCGACGGATATTTTCCCGCCTATCGGCCATCGAGAAGCCCAAATCCTGATTCAGGCCGTGCCTGACGTTATCACCGTCGAGTAAATATGTACGGATGCCTGCGTTATGGAGTTGCAGCTCTAGCGAGTTGGCGATCGTCGATTTGCCTGCGCCAGACAGACCAGTAAACCAGACTGCGCAACTGGTGTGACCGTGTTGTCGTTCACGCGCGGCTCTCGAGACTTTATTGTCGTTCCAGGTCAAATTGCGAAAGGTATCCACTGTAGCCTCCTGATGCAATTATGTGAATTGAAATCCTCATAGCAAGATCAAGTATAACCGTGAAATCTCAAAATTGCATTAAAGTTATTTGACAAAAATGTGTTAGAACGGCAAGGGAACTATTTTCAGAAGCGAACACGCAGGACCGCATGCAGTCCTGCGTGTTCGCTTCTGAGCGCAGATAGGGAATCAGTTTTCTGTAGAGGCGACCGTTTGATTGTGAACACTGCTTAGAAATTGCGCGATCGTCGATTGATACGCGGGATTGGACTGTTCGTTGTTGATGATGATCTCACGAACTCCAGCAGCAATGGGCGAGACGTACAGCGTATACGTCATGGAGCCTGGCATAAGGAAAGAAAGTTCTCTGCCATAGGCGGTCTTACGATCCAGGAGCAACTGGTCTTGCGCAAAAGCCAGTTTAAGGCGCCTTACTTCCTGCGTCGCGGTGATACCAGGCTGTGAGTTGATCTCCACTCCGAGCAATAACTTATACGCCGTTTGCGCGGTATTGAGCAGGGCGCCGCCAGTCAGTTGAACGTTAGGGCCGGCATCGCTCGCATCGACGAAGTTCGAGGGATAGGAAAACGTCACCACATGTCCGACCGTATGCACGGTCCACGGAACAGTGTTTTGCGCAGAGCGCAGGGCCGCGCCTGCCGCGGTCGCCGGTACCGCCAAACCGGCGCACAGCAGGATAGTACCCATAAAAACCGCCGCGCGGCTCCAAATTTTGCGGTTCAAACGATCGGTCAACATGTGTCATCGCCTCGAGTTGTGATGCGTTGCTGCAGTGAGTAGAGATCTTTATTATATAGACGAATCCCGTTAGGAAAAGTTTCGGCTTTTTTGCCGATTCGTAAACGGAAACAGTAATTTTTTTTGAGGCAACGGTCCGCTGGCAGCGATTGTATATGGATCCTCGCAGGTTCGCATACTGCCCTGTGAGGGGTGAGCTAAATGACGACTGCCATGGAGTCTCTGGAGAGTATTATTATATCATCCAGCCTGAAGAATAACGACGATTTTCTAAAGGACTTGCTCGGCATCGGGGTCAGTTGGGATCTGATCGCGAAACCGTTTGTGTTTGCAGATGTCAAAATGACGGCCTATACGGCGAACGGCTATTTTCTAACTATGAATATGGTGCTGATTGTTGAAAACCTGGAGATGACGATCAAGGAATTTGTCGCCCGACATCCGGACGGGTCGTTTGCAATGGCTGACCTCGCCCATTATCTGAATGTCACAGTAGGCTTCGTGCAGGTGCAAATCGTCAGCAAGATGAAAGACGCCGTGCGGTTCATTCTGTCCGGTCCTCTGGTGATATTCATCGATGGCTATGAGGATGCGCTTGTTATTGACACCCGGATCTACCCGATGCGCGGTATCGAGGAACCAGAGGTTGAGCGCGTTGTTCGGGGTCCGCGCGACGGTTTCACGGAAACCATGCTAATGAACGTAGCTCTGATCCGGCGACGGTTGCGGGACCCCCGCTTGCGGATAGAGCTCCTTCAGATCGGCACAAGATCACAAACCGACGTCAGTTTGGTATATTTACAGGATGTGACCGATGACAGGCTTGTCGCCCAGTTTCGAAAGAAACTTCAGTCGATCTCATCCGACATCGTCTCCATGGGTGAACAATCTGTGACGGAATGGCTGGGCAGAGTAAAATGGAATCCATACCCTATCGTTCGCTTTACTGAACGTCCGGACGTGGCCGCAACAGGACTTCTCGAGGGGCAAGTGGTGGTCATTGTCGACACAACACCTGAAGCGATTGTCGGACCGACGACCCTGTTTCACCACATCCATCATCCGGAAGACTACCATGTATATCCCGCTGTGGGTGTTTATATGCGGGTTGTCATTTTAACTGGCAGTCTGCTGTCCCTGCTGTCTCCCTCATTTTTTATTGTTCTGGCAACTGCGCACAATCATCTCCCCAAAGCATTGTCTTTTCTCGGAACACCCAAAAATTTGCCTTTGCCGTTAGGGTTTCAATTTTTGCTCGCGCAACTTGGCGTTGATCTCTTCGAACGCGCGGTCATCAACACGCCCACCGCGCTGGGCGCCGCCATAGGCGTGGTGGCCGCTCTGGTATTCGGTCAGTTTGCGGTCATGATGAACCTGGTCACCCCGGAAGTTCTGGTGTTTATGGGCACTGCGGCAATCGCTCAATTTGCCACGTCATCAAGAGAACTCGCCGCTGCAAATCGGTTGATGCGGGCGCTTCTGATTGTGCTTGCATGGCTGTTTGGCGGTATCGGGTATGCAGCAGGCATTATCTTCATTCTCATTGTACTGGGCCGCACCAGAGCCATGGGGATTCCGTATCTGTGGCCAGTGGTTCCTTTCGATTGGAGGGGTCTGAAGTCGCTGATTGTTCGTCCACCGTTGTATAATGTCAAAAACCGATCGCGTATCTTTCATCCCAAAGACTGAGAAGTCCTGACAACGCCGGGCGTTCATTGCCGTTTCTGGCCTGTTGCGGGTAAAATAGAGAAAGACCGGCTGCGGCGGATGTGTCGAAAGTGAGTGAAGCGCGTGTCAAGTGTTGTAGGGAACCTCTTTCTGGCAATGCTAAAATCAGGATTGTTGGGCTACGGCGGTGGACCGGCGTCGATTCCCATCATCCAGTCCCAGGTCGTTGAGACGTATCACTTTATGACACAGGAACAATTTACCGACGCCTTGGCGTTGGCTAACACGCTGCCTGGGCCAATCGCGACAAAACTGGCCACATTTATCGGGTATCAGACGGGCGGCCTGTTAGGCGGATTGGCGGCGCTTGTAGGGATGGTGGGGCCTACTTCCATCGGAATTGTCCTCCTTGTCAATGTGCTCGCCGCATTGAAAGGAAATCCGCATCTTTCGGGATTGATCGCGGCCGTTCGTCCGGTGGTGGTCGTGTTGCTGCTGCAGACTGCCTGGATGTCATCGAAAGGTTCCTTTCCCGACTGGCGGGCGGTTGCCATCGCTGTTGCTGCTGCGCTTGCCCTTTTCGTGTTTCGCGTGTCGACGCCTATTGTTATTGTCGCGGCGATGGTGTTAGGAGTGTTTTGGCTGGCGCCTGCCAAGTAGACGGAAGGAGCGACTGCAGCGCGCCGGAAAGCGGTGCAACGCTCCTATGCGTTAGGATGTGCGGGTTACCCCCGTCTACGCTTCACTTCGATCGCGAAACAACAAGCCGATGCTGTAGATGCCGGCCAAGCCGATTAAAGTATATACGATTCGGCTAAGAAGGGCCGCTTGGCCTCCAAAAATGGCGACCACCAGGTCAAATTGGAACAAACCAACCAACAGCCAGTTGAGCGCCCCTATAATAACAAGAACCAGCGCGAATTTCGTCATTGAACAATCCCTCCTGTCCTTAAGATAGTATCTCCAGGCGCCGTGTTTTATCACTTGTCGCCCCGGATGTGCAAACATTTCCTATGCGGGTGCGTCTCTTTGTGAGTCCTGTTTACAAGTGCTGTATAATAGATGCGAAAGGTGGGTGGTACGCATGGAACACTTTAAGCAAAGCATGCTGGAATTAATCGTTGATACTTCCACAAATTTGCCGCCGGATGTGAGACGGGCGCTCGCTCGGGCGCAACTCCAGGAAGAAGCGGGTACGCGGGCTGCGCTGGCGCTCGATACGATCGCGGACAATGTGATTTCGGCAGAGGAGGATCAGGGTCCGATCTGTCAGGATACGGGGATGCCCACATTTGAGGTCCATACGCCAGTAAACTGTAACCAGCTTGCTCTTGAACGCGATATCAGGGAAGCGGTAGCGGAGGCCACGCGCCTCGGAAAGTTGCGTACAAACTCGGTCGATTCTCTCACTGGGGTGAACAGCGGCGACAACCTTGGTCCCGGAACGCCTGTGATCCATTTTCGCCAATGGGAGCGAGACGATATAGAAGTCAGGCTCATCTTAAAGGGAGGCGGTTGTGAGAACAAAAACATTCAGTACAGCTTGCCGGCGGAACTGGAGGGATTAGGAAAGGCCGGTCGGGATCTCGACGGCGTTCGCAAATGTGTTATGCACGCGGTGTACCAGGCGCAGGGGCATGGTTGCGCTGCAGGGATTGTCGGGGTGTCTGTCGGAGGGGACCGCACCAGTGGATACCAGCATGCGAAAGAACAACTGTTCCGCTCGTTGGACGATGTAAACCCGGCTGCTGAACTGCGCGATCTGGAACAATATGTGATGGACAATGCCAACAAACTGGGCATCGGAACCATGGGATTTGGCGGCGCCGTGACGCTCCTGGGATGTAAAGTCGGCGTTCAGAACCGCCTGCCGGCCAGCTTCTTTGTGTCGGTGGCCTACAATTGCTGGGCGTTTCGACGGCAGGGAGTTACGATCGACGCGCAGACTGGGGTCATCACTTCGTGGTTGTATAAGGACGGCGCGGCAAAGCTTGAGAAACTCTCCGGAAGCGCCGGCGATGGAGCGGTCGTTCTGCGGGCGCCGATTTCCGAGGAACAGATCAGGGCGCTCAAAGTCGGCGATGTCGTTCTTCTCGATGGCGAGATACATACGGGGCGCGACGCGCTGCACAAATACATGATCGATCACGACGCGCCTGTGGAGTTGGAAGGCGGCGTACTGTATCACTGTGGACCCGTCATGTTGCGCGATGAGTCGGGTTGGCGCGTGAAAGCGGCGGGCCCCACTACGAGCTCTCGGGAAGAGCCTTATCAGGCGGACATCATCCACAAGTTTGGTCTACGGGTCGTGATGGGAAAGGGGGGCATGGGCGCCAGGACTCTGCAAGCCCTGAGTGAGCAGGGTGCTGTCTATCTTAATGCGATTGGCGGCGCTGCCCAGTACTATGCTCATTGTGTGACCGGGGTCGACGGGGTCCATTTCCTTGACGAGTTTGGCATTCCCGAAGCCATGTGGCATCTGCAGGTCAAAAACTTCCCGGCCATCGTTACTATGGATGCGCATGGCAATAGTCTGCATGCCGATGTACTGAACAGTTCCAGGAAGAAACTGGAGGAGTTTGCCGAGCCCGTGTTCAGGTAGGCGTCTTATAGAAATGGCCACAGGGGCGACAGTACAAGCTCTCCCAGTTTTTGCGCCAGCGGCCGACGCAGCCACTCGTCCAGATGCAGTTCGCGACAGTGCTGCAGATCGTCCGTAAAAACCTGCTCCATCTGTTTTGCCAGGACTGGATGGATAAATTCCATATTGAGCTCGTAGTTGCCGACCAAACTCAGGCGATCCAGGTTAGCCGTGCCGACAGTGGTCCAGGCGCCGTCGATCGTCGCCGTTTTTGCGTGAATCATGGCGGCCTGATACAAAAAGACGCGAATTCCCTGCCGCAGACAATCGGTGAAGTAGGTGCGCGCCAGCCAGTCAGCAAGTAGATGATTGGATTCTTCCGGCACCATAAGGCGCACATCTACTCCACGACGGGCAGCGCGCACCAATGAACTCAGTACGTAGCGATCCGGGATAAAGTACGGGGTGGTGAGGAGCACCCGTTCTTTTGCCAGGTCGATTGCCTCTATGTACATGGAGCGGATAGGGAACATAAGCCGCTTTGGATCATTGGAGTACATTCTCATATACGGAAGAAGAGACGCCGACGATTTGAGCGGTTGCCGGCTCTCGGGCGCATGCTCATTCCAAAATTCAACAAATGATGAATATAGATTTCTGGCCGCTTCTCCTTCGATGCGTACATGCGTATCCCGCCACTTTGCCCCATACAGGTCACCGATGTTATAACCGCCGCTGTAGCCGATTTTTTCGTCGATCACCAAGAGTTTACGATGGTCGCGGGCCAGGTTGCGCGGATCAAAGATATCCCAGAGACGCGTCCACGCCTTGTAGCGAAGCAGGTGGACAGTCGACGGGAATTTTTTGAATTGTCGCGGCACCACAAGATTCGCGAAGTCATCGAAGATGGCGTAAACTTTAACGCCTTCCTGGGCCTTGCGGAGGATGGCTTCCTTAATCTCGGAACCGATTGTGTCACTCTTCCATATGAATGATTCAATGCAAATCGAATCATGGGCCGCACGAATATCGGTGAGCATCGATTCATATAGGCTGACTCCATATGTATAGACTCTCACGCGACTGTGCCCGATGGTTATTTCCGGAAGACGCAGATGTCCCAGGCTAACACTGGTTCGACGTCGGCGAAACCGTGTGCTGACGGCCGAACTTGCAATGACGATGATCTGTAGGGTCAATATGATGGCCACAGCTATAAAAAAGCCGTCTTCGAGGCGCGCAGTGAGTGACACGTTGTCATCGCTCCTTAACGCAATCCTGAACTACACTATTCTACCGTATTCTTCTACATGCTGTCAAAGAATCATCGACCGCCTCAGCATACGATTCCGGTGGGCAGAGACGGTCGATTTTTCGGGACAGGGGGCATGATGGAGGGCGGGGCGGGGGATATCAGGCGTTCGGAGGGCGCAGCTCCCGCATTGTCTTTGCTGCCTGTGTCAGTACGCGGTGACGCGCGTCGTCGTCCCGGCCAAACACCTGCAGGATGACAACGATCGAATAGGCGGTGGGATAGAGGTCTGCCACCATGATTTTTGGACCGGACGCGCCTTGATCCGGGAACTCCCGCGCAAGGAGCGCTTCAAGACGTTCAACCAGGGCGCTCGGATCATAGTCGAAAGACACGTCAAAGCGCACGCGCAACAGATGCGAATCTGGCTTTGACCGGTTTTCGATGATGGCCTGTACGAGAATGCCGTTCGGGATTACCTGAGGGTATTCTTCGACTGTTTCAAGTAACGTATACATGAGGTTGATGTCCTTTACGCGTCCAGAATATATGGGGCGCATGGCTTCGTGTGGGAAACTTGGCATCAGAATCGGGTACTGCCACGTGATAAAGGAAATCGAATCGCCTACGCGAAATGGATGGAAGATTACGATCCATATTCCGGCGATCAGATTCGAAAACATCGTCTGTCCCGCCAACCCCACAATGACGGTCAGAAACGCGCCGCCAAAGACAACGCTGGAAAGACCAACACCCACGGCGCCCAATGCGGCAAGGGCAATGGTCACGTAGAGAATCAATCGAGTGGCATAACGAACGGTTGTTGCCGACTGAGCGCCGAGCCTGTCGACCGACAGGCGAAAGACATGCCGTTCCAAAACCTTTGACACGACAATTCCGATTGTCAGCACGAGGGCCAACCGGAAGATCTGCACAAATCCGAGCGGCACATCTTTGAGCAGACCCGCCTCAGGCCCTACCAGGATAGTGATGAGAACACCCACAATGATCAACAGAACAAGCTGCGACGCCGTTTTTTTCCATGGAGCCTTGTCCGGGTCGCGGTCTGAACTGGTCTTGGCCATGCCGGTTCCTCCTCACAGGCTCAGATCGTTCATACTTCAATCACATTCATTTCGTCAGGCAGTTTGACCTTTTCTACATTGCCGCGAAACAGGGATATGAGCAAAGCAACGACTCCAAACAGCGTCACTCCGATGAACGTCCAGCGAAAACCAGTGACAAGCGGCATGGGAGGGGCGTTATGAGGCGTAAAATGATAGATCAGAATGACGCCCTGGAAAATGGCAAATGCATAGGCGATGCCCACACTCTGCCCCAATGACCGGGCCATATTTAACATGCCTGAAGATACTCCCAATCGGTTGCGGGGTGTACTGCCCATCACTGAACTGTTATTGGGAGGAGTGAACACGCCCATTCCTACACCGACAAAAAATAACGCGACGATAATGTACGGGAGCCCTGTCTGATCATTAATAAAGGCAAGCAGCACCGTGCCCACGGTAGCAATGGCCATTCCGGCGACAGTAGGGATTTTGGACCCCAGTCTGTCGGCGATGGTTCCCGCTATTGGCGTTAGCAACATCATTCCGATGGGCAGGGGAGTCGTCAGGATACCCGATTGCGACGATGGCTTCTTGAGAACGAGTTCAAAGAAATAGGGAATGACATACAGCACGCCATACATAACTCCATAAGACAGCGAACCAGTGATGTTGCCCCATGTAAGTTGGGGAATCCTGAACAGACTCAAGTCAATCAGAGGCGAGGGATGGCGTTTTTCCTGATAGACGAACAGGAATGCCAGCGCAATGCCAACCGCAAAATACCCAATGATCAAGGGCGATCCCCACCCCTGATCATTTCCCTGATTCAGTCCGAGCAGCAACAGCACCAGACTGACAGCCATAATGACTGCTCCCACAAAGTCGAATTTGCTCCACAGTTCTGCTGTGTTTGCTTTCAGTTCTTTGTCCCGGGGAAGGATCATGGAAGCAAGCGTGGTTCCGATAATGCCGACCGGCACATTGACATAAAAAATGGAACGCCAGCCGAAAAGTCCAATAAGCAGCCCTCCGATGGCCGGGCCCAGAGACAAGCCCACTGCCAGGGCAGAACCCTGAATTCCGATTGCCTTTCCACGCACTCGTTCCGGAACGGCCGCGGTGACGATGGCCACACTGTTGGCTTGCAGCATGGTGGCGCCGATGCCTTGCAGAACCCGCGCCGCAATCAGGAATCCAAGAGTGGGGGACGCGCCGCAGAGCGCCGAACCAACGATAAACACGGTAAACCCGATTGTATATAGGGGTCTTCGACCTACGATATCGGCGATTCGGCCAAACATCGCGAGCAGCGCGGTGAGGGTCAATAAATAGGCGAGCGCGACCCAGGCACTGGCACTCACGTTTACATTAAACTGCTGATCGATGGTGGGAAGCGCCACTGTGATGATGCTTCCATCAAGCGCCGCCATAAACGCGCCCATGCACACCGTCGCCACCACAAACCAGTGATAATTGCGTTTTTCTGTGAAAAATGACAAAGGCATCACATGTCGTTGCGCACTGAACAGTTCATTCATTGTGTTGGCCCAAGCTTATCCGCTTGGGATCCCCCCTTTAACGAGTTTGGAATGTTTTTATGGACCGGACTTACGGCTTTCTGGTCAATCGCACTCTATATTCGTAAGCGTCCCCGCGGTAATTCGCCACGGAGTACTCGACAGGGCGGCCGCTGCGATCCTTGGTCGTGCGCGTAATCTGGATGATGGGGCTGCCGACTGAACATCCGAGTTTGTGCGCAATATCCGACGTCGCCATCTCCGCCCGAAGAACTTGTTCCCCAGACGCGATGGTCACTCCTTCACTTTCAAGGACCGAATAGATCGACGAGTGTCTCAGACGGTCCTCAGACAAAAGCTGGTGCATGGTCTGAGGCAGATAACTCTCGTCAAAGAAAATCGGTTCATCGTGTTCTCCCACCGTGCGGGCTACTTTCAGGACGGCCGTCGAGACTGGGATGCGGAGGTGGGTTGCGGCGGCGATGTCAGCCGCCACTATCCCGATTGTCAAATCAAGCAGACAGACCGGGCGCCCCAAAAAATCCAATTCTTCCTTGAACCCATACAAGGGCGAGGAAGACAGCAAGTGCTCCGGTCTGGCTACAAATGTGCCCCGACCCTGACGCCTGATAAGGTCACCAGAAGCTACAAGATCGAGAACTGCCTGTCGTACTGTGGTTCGCGAGACACCGTGGGCTGTCATGAGTTCCTGTTCCGTTGGAATCATGGTGCCTTCAGGCCATTCATTGGACTCGATCTTTTCGAGCAGCCATGACTTCAACTGCAGATAAAGCGGAAAACCGACCCGTGCCATTGTCATGATCTCGCCTCCGTGGCATTCAGGGTGGTTACGACGTTACATTGTTATGATGTTTGCTTCTATTGTACTCGAACGTTGATTCGCGTCACTTGTCGAATTTGTGAAATATTTAAGAGACCCGCGTTAGCGGGTCTCAGTTGCTACTCAGTGCGGGAAGGTCCAGGAACGGGCAGGTACTCAGAAACTGGTCCTGTTCTTCGCCGGACGATCTCCCATGTTGCGATGCCCACTCCTGCCCCAAGAAGCAGGGCTGGCAATGCACCCATCGCCGATTGTCTGCGGTCCGGTTTCCCAAAACCACGCGTGACGTTTTGCATCAACTCCCACATGGTCTCATCACCCCCGGTTATAGCATGCGCCCATGTCCGGCTCGCATGCGTCCGCAACCGGGGGCTTATTGTTCCAGCGCATACGCGATATGGTACACTGGTCTTATGGAACATGACTGCTCTTTAAGGGGGAATTGCAGAGTGCGTGATCACAGGGCCCAACAACTGGCCCGCACCATCGTTCAGTACGCTTGCGCCGCCAAAGACGGGGACAAAATCCTGATTGAGATATTCGGTTCCTCAGGCGATCTCGGACGGGAGATCGTCGAGGCCGCGTATGAGGCAGGCGCACTGCCCTTTGTACACATCAGGGATCAGCATGTATGGCGTTCATGGCTAAGAGACATCACGGCAGAGCAATTGGATGTGGCGGCAGGTATTGATCGGACCTTGATGGAACAGATGGATTGTTATGTGGGATTGCGGGGCAGTGACAACATCAGTGAATACGCGGATGTGCCGAGTGATCGGCTGGCGCTGTTCGACGCAAGGTACAACACGCCTGTTCATAGCGAAGCAAGGGTCAAGGGAACACGTTGGTGCGTGCTTCGCTATCCGAACGATTCGATGGCTCAGTTGGCGAATATGAGCACTGAAGCATTTGAAGATTTTTACTATCGCGTGTGTACTCTCGATTATGTCCGTATGGGCAACGCCATGAAGGCGCTGAAATCTCTGATGGAAGCCACGGATGTGGTGCGCGTCAAAGGACCCGGAACCGATCTGACATTTAGCATCAAAGGAATCCCGGCGATCATTTGCGCTGGCGAACGCAATATTCCTGATGGGGAAGTCTTCACCGCGCCCGTTCGCGACTCGGTCAGGGGTGTCATTCAGTTCAATACGCCATCTCCCTATCGTGGCTACGTGTTCGAGAATATCCGACTCACGTTTGACAAAGGTCGTATTGTCAAGGCGGAGGCTAACGATAATGGCCGCATCGCCAAAGTGTTTGATACCGACGAGGGCGCGCGGTACGTGGGTGAGTTCAGCTTAGGACTCAATCCGTATATTAAAGAACCTATGAAGGACATTCTCTTTGATGAAAAGATCGACGGAAGTTTCCACTTTACACCAGGAAATTGCTACGATGAGGCATATAACGGCAACCATTCCGCGATTCACTGGGATCTGGTTTCCATTCAACGCCCGGACTATGGCGGCGGCGAAATCTGGTTCGATGATCGGCTGATCCGAAAAGATGGCAGGTTCGTGGTTCCTGAGCTGCTTGCTCTCAATCCGGAACATCTAATCTGAACATGTGATGCGACGGCGCGGCAAGGGGATACTTTTATGAAGGCAGGCGGCATCACTGAGGATCTTGTATTCTGGTACGACGCAGTTCGCAGGAATCTCCCCTGGCGATGCGACAGTGATCCGTATAAAATCTGGGTGTCCGAAGTCATGCTGCAGCAGACGCGTGTTGAGGCGGTCATTCCTTACTTCGATCGGTTCATCGGTCGTTTTCCAACGGTATATGCCCTGGCCCAAGCGGATGGAGATGAAGTCGACAAATTGTGGGAGGGGCTTGGCTACTACTCGCGAGCAAGGCATCTTCACAGCGCCGCGCGTGAAGTATGCGAACGGTATGGAGGAGCCGTCCCTTCGTCTTATGACGACTTTCGCTCTCTTCCGGGTGTTGGGGAGTATACCGCCGGCGCAGTCCTCTCTATCGCCTACAATCAGCGTCTTCCCGCCGTCGATGGCAATGTTTTGCGGGTAATCGCAAGGTTGTTCGCGATTCCTGATGATATCATGTCACAAACGACGAGAAAATCAGTAGTCGGCATCGTGTCCGAACTGCTCCCTGCTGATCGGCCATCGGCGTTCAATCAGGCATTAATGGAGCTTGGCGCTTTGGTGTGTATACCAAAGACTCCCCGGTGCGATGAGTGTCCCGTAGCACATAGTTGCGCAGCCAGACAACGTGGATTGCAGACCTCATTGCCGGTCAGAACCCGGAAAAGAGCGCCTGAAGAGGTATACCTCACGACGGTGCTGGCTCAAGCAGCGGATGGATCGATTCTCGTGCGTAGGCGCCCAGCTGCAGGGTTGCTCGCCGGCTTGTGGGAACTCCCCAACTGGGCTAAGCTTGAGACCGACTGTGGCGATGCAGAGCCGACGGCCGGGCCGGGCGATCATTCTCACGCGTTGTCGTGCGTGGATGCTCTTGGCATTTGGCGTCCGGAAGGAATGCGCTGCTTGGGGGAGTACACGCATACATTTTCACATCGAAGGTGGATTATGTCGGTGTACTATGTGAAAGTCGACGCGCGATCCCCATGCGGGGAACCGTACCGTTGGGTGGATCGTCAGGAAAGAACGACGCGCACTTTCGGACAGGTGTTTAATAAAATATTTATGGAACATCTGACTCAGTAACAGGAAGGGGGCGAAAGGATGACACAGGCGGCGATTATGATCAGCGAAGATGGCGCGCGCCGTATCAAGGACATTTTGCGGGAAGAACAGGCTGAGACGCTTTCGGTTCGCATTGCGGCTTCCCCTGGGTGAGGGGGCGTGCGCTTCTCACTCGCTCTGGATGAGCGGGCAGAACGGGACAGACAATTTGAGACGCATGGGGTTTCATTTGTTCTGGATCCCTTTACGGCGGCTCTTGTTCAACAAAGAGTCAAGATTGATTATGATCCGGAGTACGACAGTTTTTCCGTATCGGCGGGCGGCGTCGCGGCGAGTAACTGTTAGCGATCCGAAATAACCGTTTATGAGGAGCCGTTTGGGAGGACACCGTGACAGCCATCCGCAAACGATGTAAAATAGACATGAGACACACTGTTTTAAGGAGGAACTGACCGTGTACGGTTACTCGGATATCGAAGGGCGCTCGTTAAAGAGCCGCGTGTTTCTGGGCCTTTTCGCTACGCTCCTGTCAGCTGGCGTCGGCACTTATATAGGGCAGTTCATTCCGCCTGCATTCTACATGCCGCTCGTTATCGGCGAGTTGGTCCTGTTTTTCGCAGCCACTTTTCTACGTCGCAGGAAGGCCGTGGGCTGGGCATTCGTGCTGGGCTTCACTCTCGTTTCCGGGATGACATTGACGCCTATTCTAACTGCGTATACGCAAATGATCGGCGTCAGGCTGGTGCAGGAAGCGTTTCTGGTCACCGCCGGCACGTTTGCGATCACGTCGTTTGTCGCTTCGCGCAAGTCCGTTGACTTTAGCTGGTTAGGGCAATTTTTGTTCGCCGGCATCATCGTGCTGGTTGGCATGGGGCTCCTGAGTCTGTTTATTCCGTTTTCCACCGGAATCTCGTTTGGCTATACGTATCTGGGCATTGCCCTGTTTGTGGGCTTCATGCTGTTCGATGTCAATCGTCTGACTCGTTATGGCGTGACGCCTGAACAGGTTCCCGGCGTGGTGCTCTCTCTGTACCTTGATTTTGTCAACCTGTTTTTGTTTATCCTGCAACTCTTTGGGTTGAATGCTCGCGCGAGCAGACGGTAGGCAGAGGCGATGGGCAGAGAACCCACGGGCAAGGTGCTGTATCGTGACATTGCTGAGCAAATTGAAACTGCAATCATGCGCGGCGAATGGGCCTCGGGACAGAAACTTCCCCCCTTGGCTGAGTTAGCCGCGCGTTTTGCCGTTTCAAAGGCTGTTGTCAGAGAGGCTTGCAGTCTTCTGATGGGAGCGGGGCTGCTGGAGATTCGCCACGGAGATGGAATCTATGTGCAGCAGTTGTCCCTTGACACGGTGCTGCGTCCGCTGCAGGCGGCTTTGCTGTTGGGACAGTCGGATTTGCGAGCGCTCCTGGAAGTGGGACTCTGGATGGAGCGGGGTATAGCCGTGGCGGCGGCGAAACGACGCACGGAGGCAGACTGCGCGAACCTTGTCCAGGCGCTGATTCATATGGATTCCGGACGAGGCAATATCGCTGTCGTGCTGGAAGGGGAGCGGATGTTTCATGTCGCGCTGGCCGATGCCTCTGCCAACGTGATGGCGAGCAACCTGCTCAGAGTTCTCTATCACCCAATGTCCAGTGTCATGTCGCTATTGACCGCCGATACGCAGCTTGAGGAGTTAATTATGACGGTGCATCGAGCTCTGTATGACAGTATCGTCAGGATGGACGGAGAGGCTGCGAGTCGTCAGATCGAAATGTACCGCGTCGCTTTGCAGGATCGTGTGTACGAGGCGCGTAAAATGACCGCGTGGAATCCGGATGCTTCATGACTCTACATGCGCGTGATCGGCCCTCATGTCAGGGGGATGGCGCCAACTTCATGGCAATTGGGGGTGATGCAGTATGGATGTACGCCGTTTGATCTATGTGATCGATGATGACGAGAGTGTGCGCACAGTCGTCGAGCGTTATCTGCTTCGCGAAGGGTATGAAGTGAAGAGCTTTGTACGCGCAGAAGAGGCGCTTGCGGAAATCGATCAAGTTTTCCCTGATATGGTGATTCTCGATATCATGCTTCCCGGGATGAACGGCTACGAGTTTTGCAAATCGATTCGCACCCACAGCGATGTGCCTATCATCATGGTGTCTGCAAGAGACGAAGAAGTGGACCGTATCCTGGGGTTGGAACTTGGTTCTGATGACTATCTGGCGAAGCCGTTTTCTCCTCGTGAACTGGTCGCGCGCGTGCGGACGGTCTTTCGGCGATTGCGGCCCGCAACTGTGGAGGAGAGACAGCCGCCCCTCTCATTTCCCTCTTGTGGAGATCTCGTGCTGCGTGATGAGGAACGCCGCATTCTGTGCGCAGACAAGGATATGGTGCTTACAACCAAAGAATTTGAGTTGCTGGCGTATCTGATTAAGCACAGGGGCCGCGCCTTTACTCGTGAACAGTTGTTGACGCAAGTGTGGGGATACGAATTTATCGGGGATGAACGGGCTATTGACGACCTTGTAAAACGACTTCGCAAGAAACTGGGGGTGGCCGAATCTCATGCGGAGATTGTGACGGTCTGGGGATTCGGCTACAAGCTTGAGAGTGGAGAGTAGGAGAACCAGGTGAAAACGTCGATCGCCGTCAAGGTCATTTCGGTCTATCTTGTGATCGTCATGGGATCGCTGATTTTGGCGGGGCTGCTCACCAATCGCGCGATCAAAAACTACGTGATCGACATGACCAGAGCAAGTCTCGTCAAGTACGGTGAACAGGTCATTACGCGGTTTGAAGACAATGGCCGGGCGGCGGGAAGCGTTCACGACAAAGCTTCCCAAAGCAACGTTGCGAGTCTGACCGTGGCAGCGCAAACCATCATGCCCGAATACGTGGTGGTTGATCCAGCGGGTTCGATTCTTTGGAACACGTTCTCGAAGGCAGACTATCATCTGCTGTCTAAAGTGAGTGACGTCGTTGTGAAAGCCCTGGAGGGGAATGTTGCTGTCGGTGTATATCCGCGCAGCAATCCGGTGTTTGAATTTGTCGCCATCCCGTTTCACTACTCCTTGCGGTTGCCATTTGACGCTGTGCATTCAGGACCGTCCGACATTCTGGCTTTGCCTCAGACGAAAAACCCTCATGCAGACACCAAGGTTGTCGCGCTCTTTGCGCGTGTGTCAGACATACAGCGCATCACGTCAGAAATATGGCGAGCTGTCGCTCAGGGTCTGGTGATCTCAAGTCTGATTACGGCCCTGGTGGGACTACTCTTGGTCCGTCGGCTGATGCGCCCTGTCGGAATCATAAAAACAGCGATTGACCGCGTCCGCGAGCGCGATTTTACAGCGGTTCCCGTGGTTGACACCGGAGATGAATGGGAAGATTTCGCAACCGCGTTCGGAGACATGGTACAGGCGCTGCAGGCGTTTGATGAGGGACAGAAACGCTTTCTGCAGAACGCCTCCCACGAATTGAAGACGCCCCTGATGGCCATTCGCGGCTATGCGGAAGGTTTGCGCGACGGCGTCTTTCAGCCCAGTGAGTCATTTCGGGTTCTGGACATTATCGCTCAGGAAAGTGTAAGGCTAAAGAGTCTGGTCGATGAACTCATTTATCTGTCAAAACTTGAAACTTTAGACGAAGTGTATACTTTCGTGCAATATGATGTATCGCTGATTATCTATAAGACGATTGAACGGGTCCATCCGCTTGCCAAGGATCGGGGTATTCTCATTTTGCCCGATGTTCCCGAAGAACCGCTTTACGCGCTGGTCGATCGCGACAAAATGGTACAGGCGCTGCTAAATTTGGCGGCCAACGCGGTTCGGCACGCGCATCATCAGATTTTTATCCGACTCACGCTCAGGAACTCCATCGAACTCATCGTAGAGGACGACGGCGACGGATTTCGCGATCAGGACGAGGAACGGGTGTTTGAACGTTTCTTTCACGGCGCCAAGGGCGATACTGGGCTTGGTTTGCCAATTGCAAAGGCCATCATCGAAAAGCACAAAGGGCAGATCTCCGCAGAGAACGCGGAAGGACACGGAGCACGGTTCATCATTCAATTGCCGCGACAAGGAGAATAGCGAATGCTGATGAATGGGCGTAAAGATTTGCGACAGTATCTGTCGGACCTGCTGGAAGTGGCAGTCTTGCTTGCCTTTCTGGTTGTGGGCGCCTTCGTGTTTGTACGTATAATCGACTATATCCTGCCATTTGTGATCGGCTTTCTCATTGCCGTCAGCCTGTTGCCGCTGGCCCGTCGGCTGGAACGGTCCGGACTGTCTCGGCGAGTGTCAATCGTGGTCACGCTCGTCCTTGTGTTGGGCGCCCTGCTCGCCCTGTTGTCGCTTCTTGTCGTTCAGGGAGCGGAGGAGGCGGCAGGTCTGTCGCAGGCGATTCCTCATTACTTTTCTTCATGGCGCCAGTGGATTGAGGGAACCGTCAATCGGGGCTTTGCCATGTACGCGCACCTGCCAACCAAGATGCTGGCTGCCATGCAAAGCACGACAACTTCTGCGGTCACCCAACTGCGCGGGTTCGCCCTGGCGGCGGTCAGCAGTATATTTGGAGGCGTGGCGCTGCTTCCCGATCTTATCGTGATCACCGTCATTTCCGTCATTTCGGCATACTTTTTCATGGCGGATCGAACCCTTATGATGAGTGGACTTCGGCGTCTCTTGCCCCCAGGATGGACGTCAAAACTGGAAGGCGTGGCTAGCGATGTGGCGCATGCGGTTGCGGGACTGCTGCGGGCGCAGTTGGTTCTCATCGCGGTCACCAGTGTCATCTGTATCATCGGTCTGTCTTTGATGCGCATGCATTACGCGATCATTTTAGGTCTTGCCATTGGTCTTACAGGATGGGTGCCCATAGTTGGATCGGGAGTCATCACGATCCCTTGGGCCGTCGGCGCGTTCATCTTTGGCAACTATGTGGTGGCGATAAAAATTATCCTTTTGCAGGCCATTGCGTCATTGGTCAGACATACGATTGAACCCAAAATTCTTGCTTCCAATATGGGGCTCGGAACGTTCCCGACACTGGTTGGCATGTATGTGGGTCTGACGAGTATCGGGTTTTTGGGGCTGCTGCTCGGGCCCATAATTCTCATCGCAATTCGTTCACTGATTCGCGCGCGTATGTTTGTGGATTTTTTCCCGGAGCGCGAGTCTGCGCAGTCGCCGCAGACAGACCGCCATCCAAACAAGCCATAGGGAAAAGACGGGAGAGGAACTGTGAATGGCGAATGACTATCGCAATCCGTGGCAAATCAGGAGCAGCAAATACGATGGTACCCGTCATCGACTCTGGACATGCGCCTATCCAGTGCAGGATCGCCCGCAATACCGTGATGACGTTACCCCCTATTTCACATTAGTGGTTCCTGCGCACACGATCGTTGAGGAGGGAAACGGAGATCACTGGAGCAGTCCGTTTGATGTCGTTGCCTGCTTCTATGCTGCCAAATATTATCAGGTGATGGTTCTCTACAAAGAGACCGGAACGGAGTATTATTGCAACAGTTGCACGATCGCGGACATTGATGAGATTCACAGGGAGGTGCGTTTTGCAGACATGGATCTCGATTTGCTGGTAGATCACACAGGCGCCGTGCGCGTGGTCGACCAAAACGAGTTTGAGCGGAATCGGGTGCTCTTTCATTATCCTGATTACGTCAGTCTGCGAGTTCAGGCTGACCTGGAGGAGCTAAAGAAGTCGGTCCGTTTGCGCCAGGGCGTGTTTTCTTCCAAACGATATGATTGGCGCCACAAGCAGGGGTGGCCCTCTCGCGGCGCCAATGGCTGATCGTTATTCCTGGTGCGTAACGCGTTCCACGTTGCCCTCTGGATCCAGGCGGAATCTGGGCTTTTGCGGTTCGTGTTCGGCTTCGATGATTCGCCGTGCACGCTCCATGATTTCCAGAAGCATGCGGGAATCTTCCTCCAACTGCTCGGGCGTTGCCTGGATGGATTTGACTTCGCGCAGGATAAGCCCTGACGGAATCCTCGCATCCCCCTTAGACACGCGATCTTCGAGTTCCTTTTTCTGGCGCGCCAAAACTTCAATTTCGTCTTGCAATTCGTGATATCGCCGTTCAAAATCTCGCAGTCCCCGTATCAGCAAGTCCAGGGTAAATTCGTGTTCGTCCCCTGCGCCGAGCGTGATCTGTGTGCGATTGGGCCGACGGTTACGGCGATCTTCGAGAGTGCGGCGGCGCACCTGCTTTGCTTCGCGGATCGCGTCCTCGTAGTGTCGTCTTACAACCCCATTCCAGCGATACCCACACGCCGCTGACGTTCGGCCAAGCAGCGCCGCGGCTTCGTCAAACGCAACCAACTGGGTGCTTCCTTCACGGATGTGCCTCAGCACAAGTTCGGCGAGTGTTACGTCGTCTTCGGGTGTCCACGCATCGGATCTAGACGCCCACCGCTCCATGAGTTCCATGTGTCACTATCCCTCCAAACCTTGATAATATCTTTATGTCCGATTTTTGGAAGAAAGATACATGTTGCAGACATCGTCAATAAGATATGGTATGTTTATAGACCCGGGGTGTGCATATGCGTGAGGAGGCGGCCTATGGAACAATACTTGATCGCGCTTGATCTCGATGGAACACTGCTGACCAGTGATAAACGCATCTCTGCTCGGACCAAGGAAGTTTTGCAAACTGTCATGAAGGCTGGAGGAAAAGTGGCCATAGCTACGGGAAGACCTCCGCGTACCAGTATTCCCTTTGTCAGGGAACTTGGGCTTACAACTCCTCTGATAAATTTTAATGGCGCTTTGGTGCACGGACATGGCGTGGTGGATGTTAATCTTCACACTCCTATCGATCATGAGGTGGCCATGGCGGCGCTGGATGTATGCTATGGGATTGGGATTCGGAATTTGATGGCGGAAGTCAGGGACGAGTTTTATCTGCACACAGACGCCTGCGTGGTGGATCCGCTAATGGATGTGGGCGACCGCGCTCCAATCGCCATTGGTGATGTCCGCACGTTAATCGCTTCGCAAGTGACGAGTTTTGTCATCAATCCTCTACTGGACAGAGCCGCCGAATTGGCGGAGGCCCTCAGGACGCAGTTTCACGATACTCTCACGGTGCGGGCGTGGGGCGGCGCGCACCAGACGATCGAAGTGATGAGCAACCGCGCGTCAAAGGCCAGCGGCCTGATGCAGGTGGCTGACCTTCTGGGATACGACGCTTCGCAGATCATTGCTTTTGGCGATGAACTGAATGATGTTGAAATGCTGCTGTATGCAGGGATTGGCGTGGCTATGGGAAACGCTCGGGATGCGGTCAAGAGCGTGGCTGACTTTGTCACGGACACCTGCGATCGCGATGGTATCGCCAAGTTTTTAGAGTTGCACGTGCTGGCCGAAACAGCGTCTCGGCTATAGTTCGAGTCCTCCGTTCATAAGTCCGGAGCAGGCACAGGCAGAGAAGGGGCGAGTTGGCTCATTGCTCTGCCTGTTCAGGGAGAGTGGTGCAGTCTGGAGAGCGTGAACGTCTGGGTTACTCGAGGGGTTCGAAATCAACGACCAGCAGCTGTTCGGCGGCGGCGGTCAACCGCGTTGCCAGTCGTTGGTGGTCTGGATGCGGGCCATAAGCCGCGAGGCTGTCTCTGTCTACAAAAACGCCTAACAGTGCAGCGTCGAATCCAAGGCTGCGGGATGATATGTTGTGACCAGCATGGAAACTGATGATGCCGAGAATCTGCTCTTTTAACAAGATGGCCTGCTGTAGAATCCCCTCTCTCTCATCTGCCGGTGTCTCAGCCTTCCATTTGATCAAAACCACATGTTCTATCATCGTGGTAACCCCTTTCGTTAAGTTGCTGTCCACTTTCTGCTATAGTATAGCAGGGAATCGTAAATTGAGAGTTCGAGCAGGAGGGATGCCTCCTTGCAGGGCATGTTCATCACGGGAACCGACACGGGTGTCGGAAAAACGCTGGTCACAGCGCTGATTGCGAGATCTCTTGCACAGGACGGCCTGGATGTGGGCGCGTATAAGCCGCTGCAAAGCGGTCATCCCCTTGGTCACCCGGATGGCGACGTCATGCGGTTGCGCCGGATAGGTGGCATCACGGATGCTCCGGAGCAGATGTGTTTTCGGGCGCTGGAGGAACCGCTGGCCCCGGGCCTTGCTCTGGCGCGTGCTGGCGTCTCCGTCACGCGCGATGCCCTTCTCGATCATTTGGCAGCCTACAGCGCACGCCATGCGAATATGCTCATAGAAGGCGCTGGCGGATTGTGCGTGCCGCTTACGGAAGACCTGACGGTTGCAGATCTCGCCTGTACGGTGCGACTGCCTGTCGTGATAGTGGCGCGTTCCGGTCTCGGCACGGTCAATCACACCGCTCTGACTGTGCATTACGCCCGTAGCAGAGGGTTGTCCGTTGCAGGTGTCATCGTGTCGGGAATGCCGCATGATGAGGACTGTCTGGAGTGGGCCAATATTCCCATGATCGAAGAGGCGGCCAAATGCCCGGTATTGGCTGTGTTGCCGCTATTCGCTCCGGAGACAGGCAGCGTAGAGCAGACACTGGCGCTTGATCGTCAGTGGAGACCTAGTGAGTTCCTGTCAGGGAAGCATATGTTTGTGATGAAGGAGTGAAAGAATGGCTACCATGGAATTGGATCAATTGGCTGCGCTTGCACAACGGGTGATCGAAGGTCAGGCAATCGGCGGGGAGCAGGCGTTGGCGCTGCTCGATACTCCGGACGAGCGCCTGCTGGACCTGCTGGCGGCAGCCTACAAAATCCGACGCTTTCACTTTGGCAATAAAGTGAAGCTTAACATGATCGTCAATGCCAAGAGCGGACTGTGCGCGGAAGACTGTGGGTACTGCTCACAATCAATCGTCTCAGAAGCGCCCATCGAGAAGTACGCTTTGCTGGAGAGGGATCAGCTTGTGGAGGGGGCGCAGGAAGCGCTTCGTCGAAAAGCCGGCACGTACTGCATCGTGATGTCGGGTCGCAAACCAAGTAAACACGAACTCGACGAAGTGGTTGACGCGGTGAAGGAGATTCGCGCGACGACAACGCTCAAAATCTGCACGTCCCTGGGCCTGATCACTTCGGAAGACGCAGAACGGTTGGCGGAGGCTGGAGTGCATCGCTTCAACCACAATCTAAATACGAGCGAGAATCGCTACGCCGAGATCTGCCATACTCACACATACGATAATCGAGTGGCAAGTATTGAACATGTCAAACATGCGGGTATGTCCCCTTGTTCCGGCCTGATCGTCGGCATGGGGGAAACACCTCAGGATGTGGTGGATGTCGCTTTTTCATTGCGCAATCTCAAGGTCGATTCCATCCCGGTGAATTTCCTGAACTCGATTGACGGAACTCCATTGGCAGGGTACAGCCATCTGAATCCCCGGTACTGTCTAAAGGTGCTGGCGATGTTCCGTTTTGTAAATCCCGCCAAGGAAATTCGTGTCTCTGGGGGGCGCGAGGTGAATCTGCGGAGTTTGCAACCGCTCGCGTTGTATGCCGCCAACTCCATTTTTGTCGGTGACTATCTGACTACCGTCGGGCAGGAACCAACAGCCGACTGGCAGATGATTGAGGATCTTGGATTTGAAATTGAGGAAAGCGCGTCATAGCTCTGTGCTTTGTGTGGAATTGTGATACACTACGCTAAAACAACGTGTCAATTGGAGGGATAAGGAATGGCTGGCGAAGCGATTCTGGCGTTTGTTCCCGACTTGATGTTCTCTGTGCAACTGCGTGAGGCGGCAGGCAAGCAGGGCTGTACCATTGCTTTTGTCGATAATCCTGCGGATTTTTCCGATCGGTTGCCGCAGGTTGATCCGGCGCTTGTGATTCTTGATCTTGTGACCGTAGGCGCCCAGGTGGAGGCGCTGGTGCGCGCCAGCAAGCAGAGCGGTAGCAGGATCATTGCGTTTGGACCGCATGTTCAGAAGGACCTCCTGGCCAACGCGGAGCGAGCGGGGTGTGACGCGGTGTATCGCAATTCCAAGTTCAAGATGGATACAGAAGCCATTATCGCGCAGTGGCTCGCAGCGAAGTGAGGCTAGAGACCGTGATCACCGGGGCGGAAGCGTTTTCCGGATTTACTGCCAGCGATTTCGATGTTTTTTCTGTGCCAGGGCTGGATCCGCGCATGCTTGCTTTGAAGGAACGAGTGCGACCCAAATTGTCGGAGATCGGCAACTATATGGCTCCCGTACTCTCGAACGCGACGGGTCGCACGATGTATCCCCACATAGCGAAACACGCGCGACGAAAAACAAACCCCCCAAACGATTCGTGGGTTGCGTTTTCTAAAGACGCTCGGGGATACAAGAAATGGCCAACATTTATGGTGGGCATGTGGTACACTCATCTATTTGTGCAGTTTGGCGTGATTTACGAATCGCCGCAGAAGGCGGATTTCGGAAGAGCGGTCATCCGCCATTATGCCGAGATCCGCAGGGAGCTTCCGTCGGACTTCGTCCTGTACCTTGATCATACCAGACCCGATGGAACAGCCCTCTCTGACGTATCCAGGGGTGATTTACTGGCGGCGGCCCAGCGTCTGATCGACCGTAAACAGGCGGACCTGCTGTTTGGACTGGAGATTCCTCGCAGTGTGGCCTTGCTCATGGGCGCCGGCGAACTGCTGACAGTCATTCATGCGGCGGGCCAAACTCTGGCGAGAGTGTATCCGTTTGTTGCGCCTGCTCCGTGAGGGCGCGAAACGGGCGCGCCTCACGCAGATCTCAGTCATCGGAGGATGCCGGATGAATTTCAAAGATAGGGATACCGCTTATCGTCTGTTAACGTATTATACGGAGAGCAGGAGCCTCATCAAGCACGCGCTCGCCGTTGAGGCTTCCATGCGAACCTATGCTGAACACTATGGACAGGACCCGGACGAATGGGGCGTTGTCGGTTTATTGCATGACTTTGACTATGAAAAATATCCGACGCCTGCGGAGCATACGATTGTAGGCGCGAGTATCCTGCGCGAGGCGGGGTATCCGGAACATCTGATATACGCCATTTCGGCGCACGCAGACTACAATCATCTCAGTCGCGAGGCACTTTTGGACAAGGCTTTGTATGCCTGTGATGAACTCAGTGGTTTCGTGATGGCTGTTGCGCTTGTGCGTCCGGGGAAGAGCGTATTGGACGTGGATGTCGCAAGTGTCAGGAAGAAATTGAAAGACAAGGCATTTGCCAAAGGAGTGAATCGGGAGGATGTCTATCGCGGGGCAGAGGAACTAGGCATAACGCTGGATGATCACATTGCTTTTGTGATCGCTGCCTTGCAAAATGCCGCGGATGCGCTCGAACTGCGGGGAACCCCCGCCTAGCACGCTGGCCATTCGGAGGTGAAGCGAGTGGACGTTCACATCTTGCATACCAACGATGTGCACAGCGAATTTGATCGATACGTCCGTTTGGCCTCACGCCTGCGCCGCGTTCATGCGCAACTTTGCGCGCAGGGTGAGCGCGTGCTCTGCTTTGAGTTAGGCGATCATATTGATGTTTCCAATCCCTTGACAAACGCTACAGAAGGTCGAGTCAATGCGCGCATGATCAGAGAGCTCCCCTACGACGGTTGGGTGTTTGGCAACAATGAAACACTTACCGTCGACAGGAAAGTGTGGCCTGATCTCCTCCAGGAGGCCGACACACCCCTCTACTGCTCCAATATCAGTGTACCCCCTCTTACGGATCATACCGCGGCTTTGCATCGGCGGTCGGGAGACATTTACCGCATGGACGGCGTGGATGTCGGCGTGTTTGGGGTGACTGTCACGTATCAGAAGCTCCTGCAAACGCTTGGCGTGCAGTCCGCCGATCCCGCGCAAACAGCGTGGGAGATCGCGCGAAACTTGCGCGGGCGGGGAGCTGATATCGTCATCATGCTCTCCCATCTTGGTCTGCGGGCCGATCAGGAACTGGCGGATGATGGGTTGCCGGTAGATCTGATTGTCGGCGGGCACACGCACCATTTTTTGGACGGCGGGGAACGGCGCGGAAACTCGTGGATTTTGCAGGCCGGGAAACACGGTCATGCTTTCGGCCATGCGGTGCTGGACGTGCAGGGCGGTTCAGTGCGCCGCGTCACGTCGCGCCTGGTGTACAGTGAACTCAAGGATTCTCCTGATGAGGCGGTGGACAGCGTCATCAGCGCGGCGCAACGCGAGGCGAGCGCCTGGCTGGAGGAGCCTGTGGCAGTCGTTGCGGAACATCTGGACCATTCTTTGCTCGGCGAGTCGGAATTGGTCAATTTGCTATGCGATCAGTTGCGGTCTGAGTACGGTTCTGACGTCGCCATTCTCAACGGAGGAGTCATCACCGGGGGTTATTTGGCTGGCGTCATCCGTCGCCGGGATCTGCTCGCCGTTTGCGCGACACCCATGCGACCTGTCAATATGCGCCTTGACGGCATGACAATCCTGCGCCTGTTGGCTCGGGGCTTTGATGCAGACTTGGTGAGTCGGCAAGGCTTTGGTTTCGGGTTTCGCGGCCACTTTGTAGGTCGTCTGCATGTTTCCGGCGCGGATGTGTACACGCGGATTCGTTCTGCTGGAGAAGGGTGTGGTCGGGAGAGCATTGAAACCGTGGAAATTGGCGGGGAGGCGCTCGATAAAGATCGCATCTACGACGTAACCACGTCGGAATACGTGGCGCTGTCCCCACTGTACGCGGAGCTTCAGGAACGGGAGTTCAGCTACGGAGTTCCAACGCTGCGCGCCATTTTGGAGCGCGCCCTCACACGCGGAGATCTTGTAAATCAGGCCAGGCTCCGCCGCTATCATGCCATCTGATGCGCTATGCGAGAGGAGAGGTGGATTGGCTATGGCGTTGCCGCGCATTGCGACGACAGATGTACTTCGTAGTCTGGAGGATTTGTACCCGGACGCTCACTGCGCGCTCATACATCGAAATGCTTTTGAACTGCTTGTTGCGACGATCCTGTCCGCCCAATGTACTGATAAAAGGGTCAACGAGGTAACGCCGCGACTATTTGTCCGCTATGCGACTCCCGGGCAACTGGCGGATGCGGCCATTGAGGATGTTGAACAACTGATTCGCGAGTGCGGGCTCTTTAAAATGAAAGCGAAAAATATCGTGGGAACCAGCAAAATAATCGTGGAGCGCTATGCCGGAGAAGTCCCGAGCACCATGGAAGACCTGGTGGACCTGCCCGGCGTGGGGCGCAAGACAGCCAACGTGGTGCTCTCAAACGCGTATGGAATCCCTGCCATCGCGGTTGACACGCATGTTCAGCGAGTGGCGAATCGCCTTGGACTTGTTGCCAGCGACGATGTGCTTGAGACGGAACGTCAGCTTATGAGACGCATTCCCCGAGAACTGTGGTCACAAGCGCACCACTGGCTCATTGACCACGGACGGCAAGTGTGCGCGGCGCGTTCTCCACGTTGTGAAATGTGCGCTCTGGCGGTCCACTGTCGGTATTTCAAGGCGCAGGCCAGAGCCATTCGCAAGAAAACGGTTGGCGGCGGGGTATAAAGGCAATCCACGGATGGCCCGCCATGCACATATAGATGTGATCTCAGTGCACTGGATCTGTGGTTTCGGCGGCATGTTCACCATGTTCGGCGACGGCTGGACGCAACTGCTGTTGGCAGTGCATGCAACCGTCCTTTTTGGCCAGCATTTTCGTGAGCCGCCCACAATGCGGGCACTCGACTTGCGGTAAACGCTTCGATATGACCCCAAGACGAAAATAGATTGCTACTGACGCCAGCAGGATGGTGGTACCCATGATGAGCCCGATGGGCAGAAGGAACCGTGACGCCGTCGCCAGTGTGCTATAACTGCTCAAATACATGATAATGAATGCGAGAAACAATAATCCGAGCGCAAGACTGCGCAGCCGATTCAACTTCAATCCAAGGACCTCCAGAGCTTCTCTGATCATTTTCATCCTACACTGCCCGGTATGTGTTCGCAAGGCGACGGCTGATGGGCTGATGGCAGCCGCCGCTTTGCATATAGACACATGCTTTTTGGCATATTTATGGATAGGCTCAAATGCCACTGCACGGCGCCGTCAGTGCAATGAAAATGACTCACCTGGATGGATCATGCATTGACACTGCAGCGAGTTTTGCGGCCTTTAGGCCGCACCTGTTTGAGCGGCAGTGTCAATGCATGATCCATCCAGGCTGGGCAGGTGCATATTCCAGGTGCTGGGCAGGCGCATGTTCCAGGGGTTGTGCCATGCATGATCCGTCGAGCTACAGCAGGGATGACCGGACCTTCGGGAAAGAGCTGATCCAGCGCAGGGAGGAGACGCCACGATGCATTGGGGTAACTGGGTGCGCCTGCTAACTGTCGATGATTCAATCATGGATAAGCAGTTTGAATTGACACCAGAGGATGAAGATGAAGGCGCCGAGCAGGGCGGGGGGCAAGGCGGAGGGCAAGGCGGAGGGCAAGGCGGAGAGCAGGGCGGAGGGCAAGGCGCCGAGCAAGGCGCCGGAAAGAGACGCGTCAGACGCCCCTGCGGACCTTCAAGACAGCGGCTGAAGGCGCTGAGCGCAGAGTACGGGGAGCAGTGGGTTGATGGTCAGGGGAAGGTGTACGCGAGACGTCTTTCCGGCAGCAGACGGGTGAGCGCGCCAACCTACGCGGCCTTGCGGGCGCGCGCGATCCCTCTGCAGCAAGCGAGGAGGCGAGCAGAGAAGACAGCGGGAGGAGACAGAGAAGCCGCATACATAGCGCATGATCTGGCAGGCAACCGCAAGACCCTTGACCGGGTCTTTCACTTGCCCCTGAATGCGGATCTGGTCGTGCGTGATTTCCGCGTAGGCGGTCGCCATCCGATCGCTGCGCTGGCCGTATTTGTCGATGGGTTGGCTGACAAAAACATTATCAATACTCATATTTTGGAACCCCTCATGATTCTGACGGAACTCGATGATGCGCAGGGCGATATCGAATGGATCGAGTGGGTGCGGCGTGCTTTGCTGCCCGGCAATCAGGTGATGGAAGTGTCCATGTGGAAAGGCGCTGTCGAAAACATTCTGGCGGGAAGCACGTTGGTTTTTTTCGAAGGCGTAAACGCCGCGCTTTCCGTGGAAACAAAGGGCTGGGAACATCGTACGGTATCGAACTCACAGACTGAGGCGGTTGTGCGCGGACCTCACGACGCGTTCACGGAGAATTTTCGGGCCAACACGGGACTGATTCGCGCCAGGCTTCGCTCCAGCCACCTTATTACAGAGATGATGCAGGTAGGTACACTGGCTGTCACCGATGTGGCCGTGATGTATATTCAGGGGATTGTCAACCCCAAGCTGATCAAAGAGGTGAAACGGCGCATCGCGGCGGTTCAGGTCGATTATTTGGCTGACAGTGGAATCATGGAACAGTTCATTGAAGATGATCCGATTGGCGTTATTCCGAAATTTTTGTCGACAGAGAGACCAGATCGCGTAGCTCAGGCGCTGACGGAAGGACAGTTCGCCATTTTCGTGGGGCACAGTCCGCATGTTCTGGTGGCGCCAGTGCTCTTTTGGTCGCTGTTGCAGACTGCGGAGGATGCTTATCTGCGCTGGCCATTTGGCTCATTCATCCGTTTGATTCGGGTAATGGCGCTCGCAATAGGTCTGCTCCTGCCGGCCCTCTATATCGCAGTCACCAATTACCATCCCGAGATGATTCCCACGGATCTGATGCTTGCCGTCGCGGCTTCTCGGGAGCGGGTTCCGTTTCCCGTCGTGTCTGAGGTGCTCATTATGGAATTTTCGCTGGAACTCATCCGCGAGGCGGGTATTCGCATTCCTTCTGTCATCGGACCCACGATCGGCATCGTGGGCGCTCTGATTCTCGGTCAGGCGGCGGTTGCGGCGGGTATTATCAGTCCCTTGCTGATCATCATTGTGGCAGTGACGGCGCTCGGTTCATTTACCATGCCGAACTACAATCTGTCGTTTACCGTTCGGGTGCTCCGGTTTGGGTTTATCGTAGCGTCTGCGCTGTTTGGCTTCTACGGCGTCACTCTGGGCCTGATGCTGCTGATTATGCATGCAGTCTCCGTGCGCAGTTTTGGCGTGCCCATCCTGTCGCCGATCGCACCCCGAAGAAAATCGTCCAAAGATGTGATTGGTCGTGGACAGGTGTTTACCATGGAAGACAGACCAGGTTCCTACATGCCCGTTGATTCGCGACGTCAGGCCCCCGTAACCAGACCCTGGAGTGGCGCCGCTCACGAGTCCGACCTGCCGCGGGGTCGGCGACGCAGGCGATCGAGGGGAAACGCGTAAATGGCAGTGTTTCGATCGCCGCCACGCGCTCGACGAACACGACGTCCTATAGGTGTGCAAGATGCGAAAGGAGATTGCCATTGAACGCGAAACGGTTGCCCCTGATCCATACAGGCCGCGTTGGCGTGGTGGAACTGACAGCGCTGATGACAGTGTACTCGTCAACGGAGATCTTCCTGAGCATGCCTTCGCGAATTGCCGTGGAGGGCGCAGGTTTCGCATGGGCGATTCCACTTGTGTCAGGAACGCTTGTCACGATTGCGTTTCTGATCGTGCATTTCTGTTTGAAGCGCTTTCCTGGCGAAAATCTTCTGCAGGTGATCAGTCGCCTGTTTGGGCGGTTTACGGCGTTGCCGATCGCATTGGTGTTTGCAGTTTTGCTGCTTGCGCAAACAGCTCTGGTTACGCGGGAATTTACGGAGACTGTCGTGACCACCGTGCTTCCCGCCACTCCGTCGGCGGTCATTGCCTTTACGTTTCTGCTGGCTGCGTTTTACTACGCCTATAAAGGACTGGAGGGGCTCAGCAGAACTGCCCTGCTGTTTTCGTATTTTTGTCTTGTCGGCGTAGCGCTGCTGCTGATCCTGCCGCTATCGTGGTTTGATGTTCGCCTTCTCTTGCCGATCTGGGGTCGTGGCATAGGAAATACGTTATGGTTTGGCGCCATCAACTCCAGCCTGTTTTTTAATGTGCTATTTCTGTCCGTTCTCTACCCGACGCTGCGTAATCGGGACCACTTTCTCTATGTAGGGGTCATCAGCACGATCGTCACCGCCGTGATATTCAGCATCGTGTTGGTGGTATTTCTTGGCACATTTGCTCCAGCGGTTTCCGGCAAGGTGCCTTTTCCCATGTATCAACTCGCCAGAGTGATTTACGTGGGCAGGTTTGTGCAGCGTCTCGAAGCGATTTTTGTCTTCCTGTGGACGGCTGCGGCAGTGATTAAAATGGGATTCGGATTGTGGATGGTCGCGTATCTGTACGCGCTGGGTTTTGGCATGCCGCTGTACCGACCTCTGCTGGCGCCCGTCACGTTGCAACTGTATGTGCTGTCGTTCTTGCCTCCCGATTTCCCGGCTGTACTTGCCCTGTCGGCGTCCGTGTTTGAGCCCTACGGTTGGCTTGTGGGCGTCGCATTGCCTGTGCTGTTAGCGGTGGCTGCGGTGCTTGGGGACTGGTGGCGAAAGCGCCGTAAAAACGGCAGGAGCGTATCGGAGCAGCCAAAGACATCCACCAAAGGCAGTGGACGATGGAGCAAGCGCGGCAGAACGCTTTTGCGATCATAGTGAAGGGAGAAGGCGAACGTGGGCCTCGGAACATTTGTCGTAGCATTTCTGGTTTCGCTTGGGATTGGCGTCTATCTTTTCAACTTCTCCATGTGGCTGTGGCGCCGCCAAAACAGGCTAGGCGCCACGGGAGGATTCCTGTTGCTGGTCCTATCGGTCGGCGGCGCGTTGGTTTATTTCAGTGTGAAGTTGTGAAGGATTGCGATATGGCCGGTAGTCTTTCCATTCTTTGATCATCTGTCCGACTGTCACGAATTTGTAGCCTTGCCGCGACAACGTCTCCAGGATCATGTCGACCGCCTTGACAGTTTGCGTTCGCGGTCCTCCGCCATCGTGGAAGATGACGATGTCTCCCGGGTCCGCGTTTTCAACTATTCTGGAGAAAATGCGAGTGACGCCCGGCTGTGACCAGTCGCGGGGGTCGACGTCCCATGTCCACATGACGATAATGTGGTGAGTGCGTTCCGCCAGGTCTACGATGCGATCTGACAGCCGCCCCCCTGGCGGACGCAGCAGAATGGGAGTGATTCCGAGTACGCCGTGAACGACCGAGTCGCAGGAGGTGATCTCGTCCGCTGTCAGTCGCCCCTCCTGTGGATGGTGCTCAGTATGATTTCCGATCTCGTTTCCTTCGTCAACCAGTTCCCGGAGGAGTTTGGGATACGCTCGCGCCTGCTGACCCACGACAAAGAAGGTGGCGTGAGCGGCATGACGTTTCAGGACGCGAAGTATCTGCGGAGTATAGATCGGGTCTGGACCATCGTCAAAAGTGAAGGCGATCCACCGTTTTTTTGTCTGCACCGAGTACAAAATGCGGCCCGGCGCGTGGTGTTCCCAGTAGAGTTGGCCGTCTCTCGCGATTTTTTGTGTCAGCGCGTCAGGCGGCAACAGGAGGAATGCCGCCAGTGCCAGCGGCAGCAAGCGAAGCATCAGCGTCCGTGCCTGGCAGCGTCCGCGCTGTCGCTGAGGCTCTTTATTCCGAAAAATCGCCGCAGGCGTATTTTTCTTCCCGGTAGTTCGTGCTGCACAGCAGCATGAAAGTCTATTCCGGTTTTATGAAGTTCGCGCGCGTGTTCAGCGAAGTCGACGCATGCCGAAGGTGTCAACTCAGACAATTTTTCAACGATAATGACACACGCTTCCTTTCGGGTAAAATGTTTGCGGCGGATTGGCAGGGAGACGCAGTTGGCTTCCACCGCGGCGCAATGTCTATGTAGTATGCCAATATCAGGCGGACAAATATGTGTTGCGGCAAAGCTTGTCACCACCACGAACCTCGCGGATAATACGGAGACAGTGATATGTCTTACAGAAAGAATGTGTGCCAAAGTGGCGAAAGCGTTGACGAGTGTAGACATTTATACCGACGGGGCGTGCAGCGGCAACCCCGGTCCCGGCGGTTGGGCAGCCATTCTGGTTGCCGGGGAACACGAACGCGAGGTGTCGGGCGGTGAGTCGCACACGACAAATCAGAGGATGGAGATCCAGGCCGTGGTCGAGGGACTGCGGGTGCTTTCGCGATCGTGCCAAGTCACCGTTTTTAGCGATTCAGCGTATGTCGTCAACTGTATGACACAGAAATGGTATGTGAAATGGCAGCAATCGGGATGGGTGAACAGCAGTCGAGAACCGGTAAAAAATCGCGACCTATGGGAAGCCCTCATTGCCGAATTGGGCCGACATCGAGTCGCGTTTGGGAAAGTCAAAGGGCATAGCGGACATCACTATAATGAACGGTGTGATCAGTTGGCGAGGGCCGCGGTTCCAAAGACCTGATAAATGTCGGAGAACCGCTGCGGGAAAGGAGACTCGAGGATCGTGCAAACAGGCGGATACGAGGTATCATTCGCTGCGCTCGAGGCCATCGGCCAGAAGGCTGCAGTGGGAGCGATTGGTGTTGCCAGCGCCGAGCCGTTTCACGATCTGACGCCGATTCTGCGTCGATACTACGAAGAAGGTCGGTCATCCGGGTTTGAACATCCCCTTGGACGGCAGCGAATCGATCCATCCACATTGCTGCCCGGAGCGCACAGCATAGTGAGTATCGCCGTACCTTACCGGACGCGAAAGGCCGTCGCCATGCGAAGACCCAAGGGCAGGCGCGGCGTGGTCTCAACCTATGCCTGGGGTCGCGATTACCACCCTGTTCTTAAAGAGAAGTTACTCTTGATCGCAGACTTGCTGGAACGCGCATCCGGGCGTACGATCCGCAGTCTGTCCTGCGTCGACACGACTCCGTTGGTGGACCGGGCTGTTGCGCAGCGCGCCGGAATTGGGTTCATTGGAAAGAACTGCATGATGATTACCGAGACTCACGGATCGTGGGTATTTCTCGGCGCCTTATTGACTGATCTTCGCATCGAACCGCGGCCATTGTTGATTCCCGCTGACTCCTGCGGCGACTGTGACCTCTGCCTGACCGCGTGCCCTACCGGCGCCCTTCGTGAACCGTTTGTTCTCGATTCGCAAAGCTGTCTCTCCTATCTCACGCAATCAAAAGGAATCATAGCGGGTGAATATCGGGAGGCCCTTGGGAGGCGGGTCTGGGGTTGCGACACGTGCCAGACGGTGTGTCCAAAAAATCGCGTCAGCCTGCTGGCGGAAGAAATGGCGTTTACACCCGATCCGGAGCTTAGCTTCCCTGACCTGAAACGTATTGTAACGCTGTCCAGGCGGGCCTTCATGCGGGAATTCGGGCACACTGCCGCCGCCTGGCGGGGCTTTCATGTGTGGCGCCGCAACGCGGTCATCGCGCTTGGCAATGCGCGCGATCCCGAGGCGCTGCCGCTGCTATTGCCGCTATTGTATGATACACGACCAGAGATAAGGGCGAGCGCAGCGTGGGCGCTCTCCAGGGTGACTGTCGCGAAGGCCCGGGATGCAGTACGCGCCGCGTACGACGGCGAACGCGACGAGGCCGTGAGACGTGAAATGGAGTGGGCGTTGTCGCCGTAATCGGAACATCGCGACTTGGCGATTTTACTGGCCGCGTCTGGTGACCTGCCGGGAAAAGGTCTGCAAAAACGCGGCGCGTTCCTGTTCTAGGGCGAGCGTATCTTCGAGTTGCGTGATGCGCTGTTGCAGATCCTCAGGCTTGGTCGGCGGATTTGCGTAATGGTTTTGCGTGAGTCGCCAGAAGCGATGGGGAAATGTCAACAGTGCTTCAAGCAGCAGATATTCACCTTGTGTCAGCGGCCGTACGCGATTGTAGGAAATGAGCGGCGCGATTGCGATCTCACTCGTCCATGTTCCATGCGCCTGCATGCCCCTGCGGATCAGATGAGACAAATCCAGCACGCGCGGCGCAAATGTCATCAGGTCAAAATCGATTAACTGAGCGTGGCCCTCTGGATGCATGATCAGGTTGCGCCGCGTTACGTCCAGATGGCACAGGCCAGGGTGGTTGAGGCTTTGTTTTAGGTGTGTTTCGACGTCGGGCAGTTTCAGCAGCGACAGGGATTCTGTCGAATGCATGGCTGTTCGGGGAAAAAACGATAGACAAAGCTCATCGAAGCTATCCTTGCTCGCTTTCGCTTCCACCTGCTTTTGCAGTTGGTCCAATGCCTGTTTGCGGTTCAGCAGTTGTTCAAACACGTGAAACGCGTGTGGAGGTTGATAGCCCAAAGGCTCATAGTCGCATGATTTTTCATGGAATCGGGCCAGTGTTCGCGCCGCAGCGCCTAATTGCGCCGTTGAACCATACTGAACACTGTGCCCGGGCAACCATTCTGATGCGTAATAGATTCGCCCATGATCCATGAGGTACGGTTCCTGATCCTGACGTGTGCGCACGATGCGGGCAAGGTGTGTGAATCCGCGGCGGTGCAGTTCATCCAGGGTGTCAGCCATGAAGCGGATGCGCTCTGGTGAAAGGGCAGTTTCTTTGAGCGCTATGGCCCGCCCGTCGCCCGTGACGATGCGCCAGACTCCGTGCACGAGCTCTACGCTGCGAATGCGCTCGTCATAGGCTTTGGCCCGAGTCGTATCGGTGTCTGACGCGCGCGACGGTTTTTCGGCTTTTTGTTCCGCAGAGGCGACCCGCAGCGTTTGGACGCGAACGGGTGCAGGCGTTGACTGCGCCGTTTGGACTATCGAGCGGTCCAGCCGCGCAGAATCAGCGTGATGGGCAGTCCGTTTGCCAGTCCTTCGGGGCCTCGGTCTGGTTTTTGTGGGATGGCGGGTTGGACGCGGCACAAAATACTTGCGCGTCAGCCGCTCCGCCGTCTTTGGCGATCCATATGGTCGTCGCGTCGCGAACGGAGGATCAGTGGGGCTTTCTTCGCCATCGTTGTCCTTGGCGAGAGAATCTTCGCGTTCGTCATCTCGTGACTCATCGGTTCTGGTTGGTCTTTGTCGTGCAGATTTCTGACTCTGGCGCAATACTGCGGGCGGTTTGGTCAATTCATGCCAGATCTGCCTGAGCCACGGTGGAACTGATCGAGTATCCATGATGTATACCTCCACAGGAGCGCGGACGGATTATGCTCCTTAGGAGTTATTGTATTCGGTGTGGTGTGGCCGGTGTGCAACAGAGCAGGCTAACTCGGACTTCCGGGGTAGGCTCCGAGTGTTTTGCTGATCTGTTTTGCCGCAGCCATGCAGGCCGCCCCATAGTGTGTGACCTGTTGCGCGGTGAAACGGTCCACCGGACCGGATACGGAAAGGGCCGCCACGCATATCCCCTGGCGATTGAGGATTGGCGCCGCCACCGCTGCCGCGCCTGCTTCGCGTTCCTCAATGCTGACCGCATACCCCTGCGCGGCGATCTGACTACACTGCGCGCGAAGTTCATCAATGTCAAAATCCCGGGGAACGGATTGCGCCAGGTGCAACTCATCGAGGATGTCCTCATCTGAAAATGCCAGCAGGACTTTACCAGACGCCCCCACATAGAGAGGGAATCGCTTGCCGATGTTGGCGGCTCGGCGTACAGGGTGGGTGCCTTCGACTGCGCCGACGCGGATGCGTTCATAGCCTGAACGGACGTAGAGACTGATTGTTTCACCGATGGCGTCGCGCAAGTGTGTCATCTCTGCCAGAGCGAGGGACGTCAGGTTGTCGGACTGATAGACTTGGGAGGCGAGTTCCACGATCAGCCAACCCAAACGATAGCGGTCAGTAAGAGGGTGGCGTTCAACGAAACCGCGGCGTTCCAGCGACGCGAGCATACGGTGCGCCGTGCTCTTGTGAAGATCGACCCGTCGCGCTATTTCGGTGAGTCCAAGATCTCTCTCTGAGCCAAAACACAGAAGAATGTCAAGAGCCCGGTCAACGGACCGCACGGAGCCCCGTTCACCTGCCTGCAAAGCTGTTTTCTTTCGATCCATCTCATAGCCCCTCGCGCAATTTTGAAGTGTTCCAGAAGATCTCCAGAGTTAGTGTAACACATGTGTACAGATGGATATTTCACCAGGCAGGGCCCCCTTTTCGGGACATTCCGGCATACTCTTGTAACGGAGAGTCGGCGTCATCATGGGGAGGGGCAATATGAAGGGAGTATTGGAGGCTGTACGCGAGTGGTTCGATGCCAGGAGCAGAGCATGGTTGAGCGTAGAAGGCGCAGATGGCGTATGGAGTTCAGTTGATCCTGCCGGGGCGCTGGACATCAGGCGGCGGGCGGCCATGCAAAAACACAGGGGGGCAGTCGATCGCAAAGTGATCACTGATATCAGCGTCCACATCATGGAGAGGAACGGTCGGTCGCGTGAGGACTGTGTGACCGCAAAAATAACTGAAATGATCCGTTTCCTGTACGAGTTGAACGGTCGTGTGGAACAGGAGCAGCGGGTGTGCCTCCACCACCAGATTTGGCGGGTACATCAAGGTTATGCGGTCGATCTGGTGGACCGCTGGCAGGAAGGGGAGGCAGCCGTTTCTGACTGGGAGCAAGGCTCGGTTGACCGGAAAGCAGGCGCTTCGTGGACTGATCGCAGGGTCGAAGGCGCGCATAGTGTCGGGAGATCCGCTCCAACAGCAGGCTTTTCCGGGAATCGGGATCACCGTTACGATCGTACGCGCGCCGTGCGCTACGCGGAACTGTGGTGGGATCGCTACAATCCCGACTACAGTCATTTCGACCAGGATTGCACCAACTTTGTCTCTCAAGCTTTGTATGCTGGAGGATTGCCCATGATTCATACGGGGAAAAAGGAAACAGGCTGGTGGTATCATCACGGGAAGCATCCGGACTTCAGCTATTCATGGACTGTCGCCAACGCGCTTGCGGCAATGCTGCAAAGTGCCGCCGGCGGGATTCGGGTTGAGATCGTCGCCAATCCTGCGGAACTGCAAACCGGTGACATCATCCAATACGACTGGAACGGAACCGGTCGCTACGGACACACGACGATTGTCACCGATCACGACAGCAGGGGCGATCCATTGGTGAACGCGCACACGGCAAGCAGTCGCAAGCGACATTATGCGTATGAAGACAGCGACGCGTGGACGCCAAAGACCCGTTATCTGCTGTGTCGCCTAGAAGATTGAGGTACAATGGCGTAATGAAGAGTGTAAGGATGTGCGCGTATGCATGTAGTGCTGTTTGAACCGCAAATTCCGCCAAATACAGGAAACGTGGCCAGGACCTGCGCGGCCACTGGCACGGTGTTGCATCTGGTGCGACCACTCGGGTTCCAGATTGATGACAGTTCGTTGCGCCGCGCGGGCGTCGATTATTGGCACTTGGTCGATATCCGCGTGCACGACAGCCTGTCTGAGGTGCTCGACGAGGTGGAACGGGAGGCGGCGCGAGCGTATTTCTTTACAAAACAGGCGACACGCCGTTACACCGATGTGCGGTACGCAGAGAAAGATTACCTGATCTTTGGCAAAGAAACCACGGGATTGCCGCCCTGGGTGCATGAACAGCATCGCAATCAGTCTGTTCGCATGCCCATGGGCCAGGCCATGCGCTCGCTCAATCTGTCAAACACCGTGGCCATCGCCATTTATGAGGCCTTGCGTCAGCAGGATTTCCCTGGCCTGGAGTAGAGCGCAGTCTTTGGAACGCTGTTCTTCGTTGACTGAATCAGGGTCGACCGGATTGGAGCCCCCCAATGAAAAGAGTCTCACATCCCGGAGACAACACCGTGAGGTCAAACTCCGGATCCGCAAACAGGTGGTGCAGAGCGGCGATGCTCAGACCGCCAAAGATTGACCAGGCGGCGGTCTGCGCGTCTTCGACCAAAAACTCCCCGTTTGCCACGCCGTCGGCAACCAGCGCTTCGATTTCGCGCACATAGTGCACAAGCATGCGCCTGAATTGTCGTTGCCGCTCTTCCTCTCCCCAAGCCTCACGTAGAATAATGGTGCAGAAATCCCTATATTCTTTAAAGAAGGCAAGTTGCTCTCGAATGACAAGGCGCAGTCGTTCGGCGGCGGTGGCTTCTTCCGGAAGTTTTTCGAGCACGCGCTCCCGCAACAACTGCGATCCTTCCTCAACAAGGAAGACAAACAGATCCTCTTTGCTCTTGAAATGGTAGTAAATCGTTCCCTTTGCGACGTTTGCCTTCGCGGCAATTTCATCCATCGTCGCTTTCTCGAATCCCCGTTCCGAAAACGTGTCGATGGCGGCGTCAAAAATAAGTCGAGTCTTCGGAGCGCGCATCATAGGTCACCTTCTTTGACTGGTTTTCGTGTCTCATTGTGGCAGCAATCGCAGTAACGTCAGGTAAGGGAGAAAACTTGGGAGCAACGAGCGAAAGGCCGTTGCATAAGCATAGTATCACACTCCTGCGCAAAATATCGGCACAGGCGACTATGCCGCGCACGCTGGGCAATTCTTTTCCAACTGCTGAGATCCTGGGCAACATCGCGCCTGACACCGGAGGACGGACGCTTTGCGTCTCGGAGAAGGGGGGATGATTCGTGGACATTGTGGACCGCTTGGCCGCCTATCGGGCCAAGGAAGAGGAACTGGCATGGAACGGGTCATTTGTCGATTACATTGAACTGGTGCGTAAACGACCAAGTATTGCGGAGACAGCTCATTCGCGCGTTTTTCGCATGATCGAGTCTGCAGGCATCGACGAGGACGCGAGTGGTCACAAACGCTACCGTTTCTTTTCCAGAGAGTTATTTGGACTCGAACTGGCGTTGGAGCGACTGGTCGAAGAGTACTTTCACTCGGCCGCCAAACGTCTGGATGTGCGCAAACGGATTTTACTGCTCATGGGGCCGGTCAGCGGCGGCAAATCCACCATAGTGACGCTGCTCAAACAGGGCCTTGAACGATACTCCCGCACACCCGAAGGCGCCCTCTATGGCATCAGGGGATGCCCAATGCATGAAGAACCGCTGCATTTGGTGCCTTCCGAGCTGCGGGCGGAGTTGGCCTCAGAACTTGGGGTCCGCATCGATGGCAATCTCTGTCCGAGTTGCCGCATGAGACTGCAGAGTGAGTACGGCGGCCATATGGAGAATGTCGCGGTCGAACGCATCCTGTTATCGGAAGACGATCGCATTGGCATCGGTACATTCAGTCCGTCGGATCCGAAGTCTCAGGACATCGCCGATCTGACTGGCAGTATCGATTTCTCCACGATCTCGGAGTATGGTTCCGAAAGCGATCCAAGGGCCTATCGCTTTGATGGAGAGTTGAACAAGGCCAACAGAGGTCTGATGGAATTTCAGGAAATGTTGAAATGTGACGAAAAATTCCTCTGGAATTTGCTGTCGCTGACTCAGGAGGGTAATTTTAAGGCCGGTCGATTTGCGCTAATCTCTGCAGATGAAATGATCATCGCTCATACCAACGAAACGGAGTACAGGACATTTGTCAGTAACAAGCGCAATGAGGCGTTGCAGTCACGGATGATCGTGATGCCGATTCCGTACAATCTGCGCGTTTCAGACGAAGTCAAGATCTACGACAAGCTTGTGCAGCAGAGTGATCTGTGCGATGTCCACATTGCTCCGCACACGCTCATGACTGCGGCGGTCTTCTCAGTATTGACGAGGCTTAAGGAGTCCAAAAAGCAAGGCATGGACCTGCTCAAGAAACTGTATCTTTACGATGGACGCAACGTCGAGGGCTTTAAGGACAAAGACGTGCAGGAGTTGCGAACGGAAACTCCCGATGAAGGCATGAGCGGCATCGATCCGCGGTATGTGATCAACCGCATTTCAAGCGCGCTGATTCGGCGTGACACCAGTTGCATTAACGCGCTTGATGTCTTGCGCGCCATCAAGGACGGCCTCGATCAGCACGCGTCCATCAGCAAGGAAGATCGGGAACGTCTATTGAACTTTGTGGCAATCGCCCGTAAAGAGTACGACGACATGGCGAAAAAGGAAGTGCAAAAGGCGTTTGTCTACTCGTATGAAGAGTCGGCAAAGACACTGCTCGACAACTATCTGGACAATGTCGAGGCGTACTGCAACTGGCAGCGTATGAAGGATCCGATCACTGGCGAGGAAATGGACCCCGATGAAAAATTGATGCGGTCGATCGAAGAACAGATCGGTGTTTCGGAGAATGCAAAAAAGGCGTTTCGGGAAGAAATTCTCATTCGCATCTCGACGTATGCGAGGCGCGGAAAGCGGTTCGACTATCATTCTCACGAACGGCTGCGCGAGGCGATCGAGAAGAAACTGTTTGCGGACCTAAAAGATGTTGTCAAGATCACCACATCGACAAAGACGCCGGATACCAATCAGTTGAAGCGCATCAACGAAGTGAGCAGGCGGCTTATGGAGGAATACGGCTATTGCGCGAGTTGCGCCAATGAGTTGTTGCAGTATACGGGCAGCCTTCTGAATCGCTAGATGCGATCCAATGAAACGCAACCGCAGAGATGGCCAACCCGCCCGTCAGCGTCAGGATTCGTATGCTGTGCCCGTCGCGAGTTCGGCGTAGCCGTGTCTGAGCAGGGGCACAGCATATGAATCTGGCTGGCAGCGACGGATCATGCCTTGCGCTGCCGCTCAAACAGGTGCAGCCTAAAGGCCGCAAATCTCGCGGCAGCGCAAGGCATGATCCGTCCAGGCGAGTCATTTCTATCCATTCTGGAAGACTCGCTCTGCCGGGATCGTATGCTGTTCCGAGGCGAGTTCGGCGCGCCGTGTCTGAGCAGCGGAACAGCATACGATCCCGGCAGAGCACGCACGTTTTCAGAGCAGGAACATTTTTCAGGATCAAAGATC
>JAJZEE010000011.1 GCA_021805735.1 Bacillota bacterium | reverse complement strand
ACGGCAGCGGCGGTGACGTCGTGGTCGGACGCCTCGATCACCGTCACGGTTCCGAATGTCGCGGCGGGAGCGGCCAACGTGACGGTCACCGTGGGCGGTACGGCGAGCAACGCCGAGAGCTTTACCGTTACGGCCCCGGCGCCGAGCATCTCGAGTCTCAGCCCGACTTCGGGCACGCCGGGGACATCGGTGACGATCACCGGCTCGAACTTTGGCAGTTCGCAGGGAACTTCGACGGTGGACTTCGGCTCGACGGCAGCGGCGGTGACGTCGTGGTCGGACGCCTCGATCACCACCACGGTTCCGAATGTCGCGGCGGGAGCGGCCAACGTGACGGTCACTGTGGGCGGTACGGCGAGCAACGCCGAGAGCTTCACCGTGGCGGCCCCGGCGCCTAGCATCTCGAGCGTCAATCCAACCTCTGGCACACCGGGAACGTCGGTGACGATTACCGGTTCGAACTTTGGCAGTTCGCAGGGAACTTCGACGGTGGACTTTGGCGCGACGGCAGCGGCGGTGACGTCGTGGTCGGACGCCTCGATCACCGTCACGGTTCCGAATGTCGCGGCGGGAGCGGCCAACGTGACGGTCACCGTGGGCGGTACGGCGAGCAACGCCGAGAACTTCACCGTTACGGCCCCGCCAAACGCGCCGCCGGTCGCAAATGGCTGGGTGCAGGTATCCACGGCCGCACAGCTCGAGTACATCGACCAGCATCGGAGCCAGTACCTCGGCAGCAACATCGAACTGATGAACGACATCGATCTGTCAGGATTTCCCTGGGTGCGCTTCGGAGGGAACTCGGCCTCAAACCCCTTCACCGGAACGTTCAACGGCAACGGGCATGTGATCAGCAACGTCCAGATCGACGACACCACCCATATCAATGTGGGGTTTTTCGGCGTAACGACCGGGACGGTCGAGGCGGTAGGCATGAGCGTGACAGTGGACGCCTCTTCCGACCCGCTGGTCGGCTCTGTCGGCGGGCTGGTGGGCTGGGAGAAGAGCGGAAGCATCACTGACTCCTACGCCGCCGCGTCGGTGACAGGCGGGGAGTCTTCCTCAGACGGCGGACTGGTGGGCACTGAAAATGGAAGCGTCACAGGCTCCCATGCCTCCGGATCGGTGAGCGGAGGAATGTCCTCTCTAAATGGCGGGCTGGTGGGAGAGCAGATCGGGAGCATCACAGGCTCCCATGCCTCCAGTACGGTGACAGGAGGGGATGGCGCCAACGATGGCGGGCTGGTGGGCATTGAAAATGCGGATATCACAGACTCCTATGCGACCGGAGCGGTTGGGGGGGGGAGAACCTCCGCCAATGGCGGACTGGTGGGCGACCAGAACCCCGGAACTGCGAGCGTGACCAATACGTACGCCACCGGGTCGGTGACAGGAGGAATCTCCTCGGAAAACGGCGGACTGGTGGGTCAACAGAGTTTGAGCGTCGTCGACTCCTACTCCAGCGGCGCGGTGACGGGAGGAAGCTACGCCTACGATGGCGGGCTGGTGGGCAACAACGACGGCGGGAGCATGAGCGATTCCTTCTTTGACACAACGGCGACAGGATTGACGAACGGCGTCGGTCTCGGTTCCGCAACCGGAGCGACAGGAGAGGCGACGTCCGCCATGAAGACCGAGAGCACATTTACAAACGCCGGATGGGATTTCACGAACACGTGGAGCATAAACGCAAGCGTCAACAATGGTTACCCGTACCTGCAAGCCTCGACGAGCCCGCCGTCCAGCACGACGCCGAGCGTCACGGGACTCAGTCCAACCTCCGGCGCGCCGGGAACGTCGGTGACGATCACCGGTTCGAACTTTGGGAGTTCGCAGGGAACTTCGACGGTGGACTTTGGCACGACGGCAGCGGCGGTGACGTCGTGGTCGGACGCCTCGATCACGGCCACGGTGCCGAATCTCACTGCGGGAGCGGCCAACGTGACGGTCACCGTGGGCGGTACGGCGAGCAACGCCGAGAGCTTCACCGTTACGGCCCCGGCGCCGAGCATCTCGAGTCTCAGCCCGACTTCGGGCACGCCGGGAACATCGGTGACGATCACCGGTTCGAACTTTGGGAGTTCGCAGGGAACTTCGACGGTGGACTTCGGCTCGACGGCAGCGGCGGTGACGTCGTGGTCGGACACCTCGATCACGGCCACGGCGCCGGATCTCGCGGCGGGAGCGGCCGACGTGACGGTCACTGTGGGCGGTGCGGCGAGCAACGCCGAGAGCTTCACCGTTACGGCGCCAAACGCGCCGCCGGTCGTAGGTGGCTGGGTGCAGGTATCCACAGCCGCACAACTGGAATATATCGACCAAAACCAGAGCCAGTATCTGAGCAGCAACATTGAACTGATGAACGACATCGCACTCCCCAATCCGACTGTTGCGAGCGGTAACTGGGTGCGCATTGGGGGCTATTCAACACCATTTTCAGGAACTTTGAATGGGAACGGATACGCGATCGGAAACATCCAAATCAACGACACCACTCACGAAAATGTGGGATTAATCGGCGTCTTGACGGGGACGGTCGAGGCTGTGGGCGTGAACGCGACCGTGAATACCACGAATGCTCAATTTTCTGTCGGGGTAGGGGCGTTGGTGGGCCGCGAGAAGAGCGGCAGCATCAGTGACTCCTGCGCCACTGGAAAGGTATCGGGAACGGACAGTGGCAATGGCGGGTTGGTGGGTCTCCAGGACGGTGGAAGCATCAGTGACTCGTACGCTACCGCGTTGGTGTCGGGCCAAAACTACTCTGGCAATGGAGGGCTGGTGGGGCAACAGGTTGGCGGAACGACTACAATCACGAATTCCTACGCCACCGGAGCGGTATCTGGCGTGAATTACTCTTACAACGGCGGACTGCTGGGTGTCCAAGACGGCGGAAGCATCAGTGACTCCTACGCCACTGGTTTGGTGACCGGAGGGACGAAGTCCGTCGATAATGGCGGGCTGGTGGGGGCTTGGTTCTCGCAGAGCGCCATCACCGATTCCTTCTTTGACTCCCAGACGACAGGGCAAACGCAGGGCGTGGGATACGTGCCGTCCGGTTCCGCAACCGGAGTGACAGGAGAAACCACAGTTGCCATGAAGACCGAGAGCACCTTTACCAATGCGGGTTGGGATTTCACGAACACGTGGGGCATGCAGTCCGGTGTGAATAGCGGGTACCCTTATTTGCAGGCATTTGACGTGAGTAGCGCAGTCTCGCCAACCGTTACTGGGGCCACATACTTCGGTCCCGGTTCTGGTTTCTATATTGGAGATTTTGTGATACTGAGTGGCTATAATTTTCCGAATGGGTTGACAACAGTTTCCCAGGATGTTTATCTGAGCAGTTCAAGTACACAGTACGTTCCGCTAAACCCGTCGAGCTCTGGCCTGGTCACGGGAGCGGTCTATGCGGGTGTGTATTCTGCCAGCGGTTTTAGTGATTTCGTTCCTATTTCACTGGGCACGATAAGCTTGGTTCTGCCCTCAAGCAGTCTGGCGGCGGGGGGATCCAGCACCTTCTCTGCGACGGCAACCGGCGCTAACGCTGCGACGCTCTCGGGTGTGCCTGTTGACTTCAATGTCAATTCTGCAGTGTTTGGGCCTTTTCCAACGAATCAAAACGGCGTGGCTACCTACACCTTCTCGCCTCCGGGCGTTGGTACGTACTCCGTTACGGCTAGCGTCTACGGTCAGACGACATCGCCGCAAACGCTCCAGGTTTCGTCGACGAGCCCGGCGCCCAGCATCGCGAATCTCAGTCCAACTTCGGGCACACCGGGAACGTCGGTGACGATTACCGGTTCGAACTTTGGGAGTTCGCAGGGAACTTCGACGGTGGACTTTGGCGCGACGGCAGCGGCGGTGACGTCGTGGTCGGACGCCTCGATCACGGCCACGGTTCCGAATGTCGCGGCGGGAGCGGCCAACGTGACGGTCACTGTGGGCGGAACAGCGAGCAACGGCGAGAGCTTCACCGTTACGGCCTCGGCGCCGAGCATCTCGAGTCTCAGCCCGACTTCGGGCGCTCCGGGAACGTCGGTGACGATTACCGGTTCGAACTTTGGGAGTTCGCAAGGCAGTTCGACGGTGGACTTTGGCGCGACGGCAGCGGCGGTGACGTCGTGGTCGGACGCCTCGATCACGGCCACGGTTCCGAATGTCGCGGCGGGAGCGGCCAACGTGACGGTTACCGTGGGCGGTACAGCGAGCAACGTCGAGAGCTTCACCGTTACGGCGCCGGCGCCGAGCATCTCGAGCGTCAGTCCAACTTCGGGCGCTCCGGGAACGTCGGTGACGATTACCGGTTCGAACTTTGGGAGTTCGCAGGGAACTTCGACGGTGGACTTTGGCGCGACGGCAGCGGCGGTGACGTCGTGGTCGGACACCTCGATCACGGCCACGGTTCCGAATGTCGCGGCGGGAGCGGCCAACGTGACGGTCACCGTGGGCGGTACAGAGAGCAACGCCGAGAACTTCACCGTTTCGGCGCCAGCGCCGAGCATCTCGAGTCTCAGCCCGACTTCGGGCATGCCGGGAACATCGGTGACGATTACCGGTTCGAACTTTGGGAGTTCGCAGGACAGTTCGACGGTGGACTTTGGCTCGACGGCAGCGGTGGTGACGGCGTGGTCGGACACCTCGATCACGGCTGCCGTGCCGAATCTCGCGGCGGGAGCGGTCGACGTGACGGTCACCGTGGGTGGAGCGGCGAGCAACGCGGAGAGCTTCACCGTTACGGCGCCGACGCCGAGCATCTCGAGCGTCAGTCCAACCTCTGGTACACCGGGAACATCGGTGACGATTACCGGTTCGAACTTTGGGAGTTCGCAGGGGAGTTCCACGGTGGACTTTGGCTCGACGGCAGCGGCGGTGACGTCGTGGTCGGACACCTCGATCACAGCCACGGCGCCGGATCTCGCGGCGGGAGCGGCCAACGTGACGGTCACCGTGGGCGGTACGGCGAGCAACGCCGAGAGCTTCACCGTTACGGCCCCATCCAACGCAGGCAACGGCAACAACACAGGTAACGGGAACAACGCGGCACCTGTGTTGCCCACAGTATTGGCCCAGCAGATTGTGGACGCAGCGGGCGGCACTACGACGCAGACTTACGGAAACACCACAGTCACCGTGGATGTGACACCGGGTGCGTTCACGTCAAATGAGCAAATGACCATAACGACAGAGGACTCAAGTGCGCTTGGCAGCCAACTGTCGCAAGGCAGCAACCCTGCGCAAAACGGCAACCTGCCAGGCGTGCCGGATGGTACAGTGGCTGTGGTGCTCGGCGTGAACTTCTCTGGCGCGGCGCCGACGAAGCCAATCACTGTGACCATCCAGAATCCGTCGATTCCTGCGGACGCCCTATTTTACAAGTTGGGCCCAAACAGTCAACTGATTCCGGTGCAGGCGACGGTGACGGCGGGTCAAGCGGTCGTGAGTTTCACTTCGGATCCAGACTTCGTGGCGCTGTCACTGCAACCGAATCAGCGGGTCCTGACGATGGCGGGGCAGACACAGGTGTTGCCGTCGTTCGTTCAGAAGGATCCGATCAGTCACGTGATGACGACGTACATGCCGATCTGGTACTTGATGCAGGCGCTAAAGGCAAACGGGATCTCGAGCACCTGGAACGGCGCATCGTGGAACCTGACGACGCCCGGGTCGACGACGGTTGACTTGTCAAACGTGAAACTCGGTCAGGGGAGCATGAGCATCTCAATCAATGGCACAGTGGTAGAGCATGTACCTGGAACGGTGGCCACGGATCCGCTGCACGGCAATGTGACGACTTACATGCCGATCTGGTATGTATTCCAGGTGCTGAGGCGGTTGGGGCTGACGAGCGAGTGGAATGGGCATACGTGGACGCTGACTGCGGCGACTGCCACGACATGAACACACTCGCAAGGCGATTGTTGACTGCCAATGAGTATGGCGATGTCACGAGGTGAATTGCAGATGCAAGAAACACCGCTCTCCCTGATTTATGGATAGGGAGAGCGGTGTTTTGTTTTCACGGTCATCGTGGCGGCAACCCTTTTTTTCGAATAAAAAATTGGTTCCGCGCGATTTGTTTCTTCCCCGCAGAAGGAGGATGAATCCCCCCTCTCGAATTCATAGGAAATGTCTAATTTGGGGGACTCCCATTCAATGCCTCGGTGAACCGATATCCTTTGCATTGGAAAGCGCCCACCGGTATATACATCATGGCGATGATCGTCAATATCATGTGCGCCCGTTCCCCCTCTATCGCGTAGAAGAGTTTTATCCGGATCTCGATGCTCCCTTGCTGTAGTGCGAGGATTAGCGCAAGGTCGATATTGTTCGCTAAGCTTGAAGATAGACAAAGCGCGTTGACGGAGGGAGTTCAGCGATATGGTTGATGCAGGCGCCGCTCGCAACAATGAAAACCGAGGTATTTTGCCGTTCGGGAAGGAAGGAGCATCGGAACGGATGAAAATGGGGTGGTACAGGGTTCATCACAATGGAACCTGTACGCATTGGAGCGCGGTTGCCCAGGATCTCCTTGGCTTTGAGTCGCGAGAGGTTGTCGGTCAGGACATTCATACTGTTTTTCACGAAATGCAAGCGGACAAGGAGAATTGCCCGGCCTGTCAACTCCATTCACTCTTCGACATTCCAGAGAAAACAAAGCTCGTTCGACTTCGGCATCGCGACGGAACTATCCGATTTGTCGAAGCTCTTGCAGTTCCTTCGCAAACCGGTGTGAACCCGCAGGCTGTGACGGTCGTATTTCGAGCGTTCGAAGAAGCGACCCTGCGTTCGTACGTCGAACTTTGGCGAATCTATGAAGTCAACAATCAGGTATACCAGGCGATTTTGCGCCTGCGTGATTTGAATGTCCTGTATTCAGAAATATGTCGCATCATGGTGGATGTGGGTCCGTTTCGTATGGTGTGCATGGGCGTGCCTTCGCTAACGCCCACGCACCCCGTGGATATTGTGGCGCACGCAGGAGTAACTGAAGACTATTTGGATCAATTGCGGCTCACAGGCGACGAGAATCTTCCTGAAGGGAGAGGGCCTATGATGATGGCCCTACGGACGGGGAAACCGCAAATCATCCAGGACATTGCTTCGGACCCGGCCATGACGCCGTGGCGTGATGAAGCCTTGAAACTGGGAGTTCATTCCCTGGCAGGCTTTCCTGTTTTGCTGCATGGGAAAGTCGTGGGCGTCTTGAATCTTTATCATCCCCGACCTCATTTCTTCGAAAGGGAAGAGCTTCGACTCATTGGGGAGGTTGTCGATGTACTCGCGTTTGCGGTTGAAGTTCATGCCATGGATGAAAACCGTCGCCAGGCTGAAACCCAGATTCGTCTTGCGGCCAAAGCGTTTGAATCACAAGAGGCGATGACTATTACTGATGCCGATGCAAACATTGTGCTGGTGAATAAAGCGTTTACGAAGATTACGGGGTACAGCCGGGAAGAAGTCCTGGGGAAAAATCCTCGCATTTTGCAGTCGGGCCGACATAGCGCCAAGTTCTATCGAAAATTATGGCATGTTCTGTTAACCACGGGGCGGTGGGAAGGAGAGATCTGGAATCGACGCAAGAAGGGAGAGATTTATCCTGAGTGGTTGACGATTTCCGCAGTCAAAGATGAGGAAGCAAAGACCACGCACTATGTTGCGCATTTCGTAGACTTGTCGGAATGGAAATTTGCGGAGTCAGAGATTCGCCGCTTAGCCTACCGGGACTCGCTGACGGACTTGGCCAATCGCCGACAGTTTTTTCAAACACTGGACCAGGCTGTTGCTGAGGCGGGGCATTCCGTTCAGAGTGGATTTCTCCTTTTTATTGATTTTGATCGCTTTAAAGAAATCAATGACTCTTTGGGGCATCGCGTCGGGGATTTATTGCTGCAGGAAGTGGCGAGAAGGTTGACCGAAGTTTCAAGAAGTGAAGATATCGTTGCGCGCCTTGGCGGGGACGAATTTGTTCTTCTCAGTCGCGCGCCATCCACTTCGAAAAGCGCCGTGAGTGAAGCTATGTGGTTTGCGGAATATGTTCGCGCAAAATTGATCGAGCCCTATGAGTTGGAGACCTATGTTGTTCATGTTAAACCAAGTATTGGCGTTCGTGTGCTGGAAGTTGGCCACGCCTTTGCAGAGGAACTGGTGCAAGAAGCGGATCTCGCTATGTATGAGGCCAAGACTTCCGGTGGAAATCGGGTAGTCTGTTATGAGCCAAAGATGAAGTTGAAGTCCCGTCGGATATTTCAACTGGAACAAGACTTGCGTTCGGCCATCGAGCGAGAAGAAATCGAACTGTACTATCAGGGGCAATTTGACTCCCAAGGTCGTCTTATTGGCGCCGAAGTGCTAAGCCGATGGAGGAATCGAGGAGAGCCGATTGAGCCCTTGGAGTTTATTCCAATTGCAGAGCGGGCCGGACTGATCATGAACCTGGGAATGCTTATTTTCCGGGGCGCGCTTCAACAATTACACACATGGAATCATCCGTCTTCGGCGCGATTGCCCAGATTGTCGATCAATATCAGTGCCGGTCAATTCCGGGATCCCAGTTTTGTGGAACAAATCCGACTGGCGATTGAAGAGGCGCATGTGGATCCAGGCTGGGTCGTTCTTGAAATCACCGAGAGTGTACTCATGGAAAACCCGAAAGAGGTTCGTCAAAAAATCGCGGCACTGCGTGGAATGGGCGTGGAATTCTCCATTGACGACTTTGGAACCGGGTACTCGTCACTCGCCTATCTCCACACGCTGCCGATTCAGGAGTTGAAAATAGATCGTGACTTCACGAAGGCAATTATTACAAACATCAGCGCACACGCAATTGCAAAGTCAATACTGGCGATTGGACAGAGTTTGTTCCTCCGGGTCGTTGCAGAGGGTGTAGAAACCGCAGAAGAAAGAGAGAATTTGTTTCAACTGGGATGCAAAACGTTTCAGGGATATTATTTCATGAAACCACTGCCAGCTGGAGAATTTGAAAAGAAGCTGGTATCAGCAGGTTCCTCCCATTTGTGACAAGGTAATCGGCCCTCCACCGCATGGATCGCAATTTGGAGTGGGGGAGCAGGTGTTCGCCAACTCTATGCAGGTTGCCCCGTCGAGCGTCGGCATGTAACCTACGAAGTTGGTATAGATATAGCCGGAGAAGTTTTGCTGCAGGGCCAGGTATGCGGCGCTTGCCCCGTAGGGAAGAAACTCGCCGTCCGAGACGCTGAAGTTGCATAAGCCGTTATATGCGCTCAGAAAGGTCGGTACGCTTGAATAGGCTGCCATCTTTGAATTGACGAGCAGGTTCGTGCCTTCGTTCATGCTCGTCATGAAAGGCGCATTTTCACCTACTTGCATGGGATCGACATACCCGTAGTTCGTCTCCATAGCCAAAATCGCCAGAATGAATCTGGGATTGACATTATACGCGCAGCCAAACAGGTTTGCGAACAGTTGCATCCACTTGTAGTTGGAATTGACAACGCTGCTGTCGATGGCCCCCTTCGTTGTGGAGTACCCGCCCGTCAACAACTGCGATTCCTGCAAGTTGACATACTGGTTGCTCATTAGTCGCACATCTCCTTAATGGCAGGTTCCACACTGTGTCGGAATGCCGGACAGTGAAGTTCCGTTTAACGCATTGTTCGCCAGCGCATATGTGATTTCGAGTGAATCCAGGCCGGTCGTTCCACAACCGTCAAGTGGACCATAGGATGGGGACGCTCGCCACGATGCAAGATTGCAGAAACTGGTCCACGAGGGATTGTGATCGAGCAGGCTGTTCAATGCAGCCCCTCCAACAGCGATGACGGGATGGGAACTGCTTACCCATCGTTCTGCCAAACTCAGGTCCCCAGTGACTTGTGATACAGGTATACCCAGCGCAAGAGCTGTGAAAAACGCCGCCGTCAAGTCCGTTTTATCGGCTCCGTAGAAGTAAACGGTTGCCATGTTCTCTTCCTCCTTTTTTGCTGTGACTCACATCCGAGCCTTGTCACCTCCTCTTCATGTGTACGGACGCTCCCCATTCTCCGTGTGGACTGAACGTCTGCGTCATTTGCACTAATATGGTCCTTCTCCGATGCGGAAATAACGCAACCTTGAATCCTATTGCACGCGGCTCCTTCGTTGACAAGTGGGATACGGGGGCATAGTATATGAATCGAGGCGGTGAGCGACATGCATCCCTACCAAAAGGACGCCAGCGATTTGCTTTCACGGTTGCGCAAGATTGAGGGTCAGGCGCGTGGCGTACAGAAAATGATTCAGGATGACCGCTATTGTGTGGATATACTGGCCCAAATTTCATCAATGAAAGCCGCGCTCTCAAAAGTTGAACTTGCGCTCCTGGAGAGTCACACTCGCGGTTGCGTGGCGGAGGCGATCCGAGGTGATGGGGGCGAGGAAAAAATCAATGAGCTGATGCGAGTGATTCGCGCTGGCATGAAGTAGCTTTCGACCTGATGGAAAAGTTTTTCAGGTACAGTGCCGCCTGTACCAGCGTTGTCGCGCTATGGAACCGATGCACGGGGTTGGCCTGCCGCGTTGCGCGATGCAGGGTGCATAAGCCAGGTGCTGACCATGAGCAGCGCCACAACCGGAGGCGTGTTTGGATCGGTGCCAATCCCACCCATAATGCCAAAATCCATGCTGGTCCACCAACTGAACAGGAGCCAAAAGCCAGCCAGGAACGCGACCCATGTTTTGGGAGCGTTGGCAACCATGCCGATGCCGATGACACCCATGATAGCCACGAAGGCGGCGTTCAACAAGAAAGCGTGGTTGGAGGCCAGTGCAGTCATGACGTTGATGGGGGCGGCGAGCCACGAAGGCTGGGGAATCGCGGCAGCATTAGAGAAAAAAGGCATTAGATTGCCAGATTTAAAAAAGGCAGCGTTTGGCGCAGCTTGCCATCCTGCCGCAATCATCCAATAACACCCAATGCCGACCTGGCCCAACCTGGCGACTCTTCCGGATAGCCAGTGCTGTTTCGGGAGCAGGAGCAGGATAGCAGCACCAGCGTAAAAGAGCGCTGATCCGGGGCTTCCGGCCAGATAGGTAGCGGCTCCGGTCAGTATTCCACCCAGTCCTTCACCGAATACCCATATGAAGATTGCCCAGAGAATGGACGTCCAAAGAGCGATTCTGCCCATGCGCGTGTCCGGATCGGCAATGAACAGCGCGATTCCCACTCCTGCCTGCATGTAGATGGCGGTGATGTTTGCGGCAATCGGATGAGATGTCCACACAAGGATACCCTGCTCCATGAGATGGTATAACCACGGAGGCTGATTTTGCTGGGCCATTTTCAGCACCCCTCCAACAAATCCCAGAGTGACCATCGCCGGCTGGGCTTGCAAAATGGCGTCAAAGAACCACAAAACCGCGAGGCCGCGCCGCAGCGTCAGTCGGGCAAGCAGAGGAATCGGCATAGAATACTTGGCGCCGTTCCCCCCGCTGTCATACTGAGATGGTGTTTCGTCACTCAACGTGCCGTCGCCGTCCCGAGACGACACGGTTATGGAGGCGTCAGTTTCCCAACGCATGAATCGCTTTGTCAGACTTACGAAAACGGCAATGATGATCAGAGCGATTACCACGCCAGTGACTTCGAACAGGGCGCTGTAAAACGAGTCAATCAGTGGCTGTTTGTACACCACACCCATTTGCATAGGGTGCATCCCCCGTCTGTCTTATAGTTGCTTTGGCGGGAAGAGTCTCGGTTACGCCCACCAGATGTCGTGGATTTTCTCCTTAATCAGCAGTTTCTGCAGAAACGAGACCGCCTTTTGAAAACCTTCTGGCACTGACATCAGGCTGTCCTCGTGTTCTATGCTGATCGCCCCCTGGTAACCAACCAACTGCAGAGCGCTGATGATCTGTCGCCACGTCTCTTCGCCATGGCCGTAACCAACGGTGCGAAAGATCCACGAGCGATGTAGTTCATCCCGGTAACTCTTGGTGTCGAGCACCCCGTTTACCGCGGTGTTTTGCGCATCAATCGCCGTGTCTTTGGCGTGAAAATGGTAGATGGCCCCTGCCGCTCCCAGTGTTTTGATTCCCATCACAGGGTCCATGCCTTGCCAAAAGAGGTGGCTCGGATCAAAGTTGATTCCTATCGTATCGCCGCACGATTCGCGCAGACGCAGCATAGTCTCGGTGTTGTACACGACAAAGCCGGGATGTGCTTCGATGGCAACCTGAACGCCGTGCCGTTTGAGAAAGTCGTGTTGCGCGCGCCAGTAGGGAATGACTTTCTCCTGCCATTGCCAATCAAGCACTTTCAGGAAATCCTCTGGCCAGGGGCAGGTTACCCACACAGGATGCCGTGACTGATCGGATTCCCCAGGACAACCGGCGAAAGTGATTACTGTCTTCACACCGAGGGCTTCGGCCAGGAGAACAGCGTGCTCAAACTGTTCGTGGTGGCTGCGCGCGATATCGGTGTCTGGGTGCAGTGGATTGCCATGACAGCTGATGGCGCTGATCTCCAGACCACGGCTCTCAACGGCCTGCCTGAAAGCCTGCAGTTTCGCCGGATCGCCCAGTAATTCTGCGGGTTTGCAATGAGCCGTTCCGGGATAAGGCCCTGCGCCGATTTCGATCGTTTCCAGCCCGCTCTGGACGATGTAGTCCAGAGCATCCTCGAATGACCTGTCTGAAAATAATACCGCAAACACTCCAAGTTTCATGATCTGTGCGGCCTCCCTGTCGCTCTTCTTCTGATATCGGATAAACGGTTAACGCGTCAGCGGTTCCTCCGGCTGATGATTGCCATAGGTCGGTACTGCGCCTGCAGCTTGACCAGCCCACAGGACGGCATTTTCAATCACGCGCTGGACATCCTTGTGGCGATATGTCGGGTGCGTTTCGTGTCCAGGCCGAAAGTAAAAAACTTTGCCGCGACCTCGGTGATAGGCGCAGCCGCTGCGAAAGACTTCTCCGCCCTGGAACCAGCTTACAAATACCAGTTCATCCGGCGCAGGAATATCAAAATGCTCCCCATACATTTCCTCATGGTCCAAAACGATGCATTCTCCGACGCCGGCCGCGATGGGATGGCCAGGGTCCACGGTCCAGATGCGTTCGCGTTCGCCGGCTTCGCGCCATTTCAGGTCACACGACGTACCCATGAGACTCTTGAAAACTTTCGAAAAGTGCGCGGAATGAAGAACGATAAGACCCATACCGCTCCATACACGGTTGACGACGGCACGCACGGTGTCGTCAGTCACCTCATCATGGGCCACATGACCCCACCAGATGAGAACGTCTGTGTTGTCCAGCACATCGGAAGACAATCCGTGCGCGGGATCGTCAAGTGTCGCTGTACGTACCTGAAAGCCCCTCTCGCGAAGGGGGGCGGCAATGGCCTCATGAATGCCATCTGGATAAACCTCACGGACACTGTCGTCCGTTTTTTCATGCCGGAACTCGTTCCAAACCGTTACCCGGGGTGCCTGATTCAAAGGGGCTTCACTCCTAATTGTTATACATGCCAATCGCAGCCTGTCTCTATGCACTTCTCTACAGGTACTTCTAGACTTAACCACAAAACCACGAGTGTTTCAAGAGTCTGGGCCAACGGTTTTACGTTCCATTTATGGCTCCGTTGCGCGGAGTGATATGATGATGGGGAGAAACAGATGGTTGAGCCGGTGCGGCATGGATGGCTGCACGTCACGGGTGGTTCGCCCAGAACAATGGAGGGGTAACGATTGGAGCCTATTCGCATTGGCATTATTGGAGTCGGACAGATTGGAAAGCATCATCTCGATGCGTATGAGCGACTGCGTCAAGCGGAAGTTGTCGCTGTGGCCGATATTAATGCAACAGAACTGCAGAGTGTGGCAGACAGATATGGGGTGCCACACATGTACACCAATTTTCGAGAACTCTTGGCGCGCGATGATATTACGGCGGTCGATGTCTGCCTCCACAATAATTACCACGCCCAAGTTTCTATGGCCGCCATGCGTGCAGGCAAACACGTCTACTGTGAGAAACCGATCGCCGGTTCGTTGACCGATGCCATGGCGATGGTGTCTGTCGCGAAGGAAACGCAGCGAAAACTCCACATTCAACTCGCGAACTTGTACGCAAGGGAAACACGGGTGGCCAAGCGTCTGATTGAGGATGGGAGATTGGGCAATCTTTATCACGCGCGGTCGACAGGTTTTCGTCGCCGGGGTCGTCCCTACGTGGATGGATATGGCACGCAGGCCTTTGTCAACAAACAGACGGCCGGCGGTGGAGCGTTATTTGACATGGGCGTCTATCATATTTCGCAGATGCTGTACCTGCTCAACCTGCCAAAAGTAGATCGGATCAGCGGGAAAATCTATCAGGAGACTGGAATGAATGAACGGAGAAAACAGGAGAGCGGCTATAACGTGGAAGAATTGGGCATGGGATTTGTACGGTTTGACGGTGGAATGACGCTTGACGTGATAGAATCCTGGGCTATTCATCTCAATAAGTTTGAGGGCAGTTATGTGGTAGGCAGTGAGGGCGGCGTTCGACTGAATCCTCTCAGTTTCCACCATACACTCGGAGACATGGACATTGACGCCACCTTTGACCTGGACGCCGACGATTTTCGACGCCATGCGCTGTACGAGAACGAAGACGCCTACGATTCTTCGGAGCGGCATTGGGCGGCCGCTCTGCAGGGTAGAGTCGAGTTGTTGCCGACAGCCGAACTCGCATTGGAGACCATGCTCATCAGCGAGGGCATCTACTTGTCTGATCGGCTAGGGCGTGAGGTGGAGGCTGCAGAAGTACTGGAGCATTCGCATTCCACTGCGCTTGACGTATAGAAGCGCTACAATAGATTCCCATACCGCTTCGCGGCGCCAACAACCGGGAAATATGCGCTGCGCTGACAACGTGGACCTGGACTGCGTATAAAATGGGCGCCACTGTCGGGTCAAACATCACTGGAATCATACACCCCAAAAACATAGGTTGCTGTATGGCGTGTTTGAAGGAGGGATGTACGATGTATGGAACGTTTGGCGGATATACGCGTTGGGCTGTTGTGTTTCTCATCATCTTTGCGCTCTTCTTCCTGCTGGTTCCTGGTTATGGCGCCGGCGCGACCGCATACTAGTGGAACTCTGAGACCAGAATCCGGGTAGACTCTCATGTCTGAGTTTTGCGAAGGAAAATCTCAACTGAGTTTTGCGAAGGAAAATCTCAGCGCTTGCGCGTCACCATCAGTGGAATGAAAGCTCGCTTGGCCAGAACCGTATGCTGTGCCGAGGCGAGTTCGGCGCAGCCGTGTTTGAGAAGCGGCACAGCATACGGTTCTGGCGGGCAGGAGCAATCTATTTTTCGGGGTAGGAGGATGCTGTTGTATGTATGATGGCGGGATCTTCGGCGGGTATACAAGGTGGGCCGTAGTGTTTCTGATCATCTTTGCTCTGTTCTTCCTGTTAGTTCCGGTGTATCAATAAGTCTGCAATGCAGCGCCATTCGACTAATCGTGTGGCGACGGTCGCGCATTCTCGACTGCGCAACAGGAGCCGGTAACGTGGAGTTGCCGAATCGGGCGCAGTCGTCGTCTGCCGCGCGTCTATGGCATCCAGGATTAGATCAATGGGCGAAGGAGGGATATTGCGATGTGTACGATGGATCAATGCCAAGAGGCAAGGGGCGGCTGGGTCCAATTTCAAACTCAGTGGGGTTGGCACAGAGGCATTGTGGAGCGGGTTACAGATCAGGGTGTGCTGATGCGCGTGCCACGTCAATACGCGCCGACAGCGCCTGCAGGTGGTCAGCGACTGCAAGGAAGTGACCAAGAGAGGTTGGATTTGGCTCTGGCGCAGTGGGGCTACGGCCCCGCTTACGGACCTGGCTATGGGGTTCCACGACCCGGTCCATGGGGAGGGGCTCCTGGTTATGGAGTCGGACGTGGTTACGGTGGCTGGTGGGGCGCCGGCTGGTGGTGGTGGTGGCTGGCGTTCGCCTGGGCGTCGATAAACACCTATCTTCCCCGGGGAATCGCTCGGTCGTTCCTGCCAGCCGGATTCATATGCTGTGTCCCTGCTCAGACACGGCCACGCCGAACTCGCGATGGGCACAGCGTATGAATCCTGAAATCCTGACGAGCGGGTCGTGTCAACTCATTCCACTGATCTGATGATATGATTTTTTATTAGGCGTCGGGAATCTGACATGGGTGCGATTCCTTGTCCATACTCCGATTCAGGTGCTGTCGAAAAATTAATCTGATTTCGGGCCCTTCACATACAATGATCCGGTCAATGATCAATCGCGCGAGCTCTTTGCGTTCTGCGTTGGTGGAGATGCCCCATACGCCTCGAAAGGAGCTTAGAACCGATCTAAGGAACTCCATGTCCATGGTCTCATACTGTTTCTTTTGTAAAGAGGCTCGTTTCTGTTCCATGCTCTGCTCGTTGTGGCGCAGTCCGTCAAGGCGTTGGCGCAGTTGCCCCGTGGATATGACCCCTTCCTCATACGCATTGAGCCATCTCCGCTGTTTTGCCTCGATTGTCGCAAGTTGGTCGCTGAGTTGTTTTATCTGTTCTTCGAGTGTCTGGTGATTGGCGATTACGTTGCCTGCCAGGGAGGACATGTCGTTATAGTATCTGTCTATTTCACTAAGCGCGATTTCTTCAAGGGTCTGTGCCTGAATGATGGGTAGTCGACACGTACCGGAGTGTGCACGGTTGACGCAGACATAGTACCGGCGCGGAGAGCTTTCATTTTTGTTGGTGCGATACTTGGTTTCTCCCACTAGTGTGGCGCCGCATAGTGCACACCGAAGAAGACCCGTCAAACTGAATGACCCCGTTCCGGAGCGCCTGGGCTGGGCTGATCTTCTACATCGAAGTTCCTGTGCCGCCTTAAATGTCTCTTCAGTTATAATCGCCTCATGTTGCCCCGGCTCTATGATGACCGATTTTTGGCGTCGGCCTGAAGACGTTCTGTAGTTGTATCTCACAAAACCGGCATATAAAGGGTTATCCAGAACATATCTGAGGGCGGTGACCGTCCAGTGTCTTCCTCTGGAGATTTGGGGTTGAGCCGGGTCGTTCAACCATCGCAAGAGCCTATGAGTTCCCTGTCCACCGGTGGTGTAGCGCTCAAATATGCGTATGACCAGGTCAGCTTCTTCAGGATGGACAACCAACTGCCCGTTCTCGTAAATGTATCCGAATGGGCGGTGTCCCCCGCTCCATTTGCCCTGTCTCGTCATTTCAATCTGTCCAAGTTTGGTTCGTTCCCCCAAGTTCTCTCGTTCCCATTGAGCGAGTGCGCCAACCAGGGTTATGAAGAGCCGCCCGATCGCCGTGGTTGTATCATATACTTCAGTTGCGCTGCGAAATTTAACGTTATAGCGATCAAAGTAACTCAAGAGTGTGTACAGATCTACGACAGACCTGGTTAATCTGTCCAAGCGGTACACAAGCACCACGTCAGTCTGCTTCTCTTTGGATGTTATATCTGTAAGCAATCGGCGCAGTTGAGGCCGATCCATATTTTTGGCGCTCGCACCCTCCTCGATGTACGATTCCTGCAAGATCCACCCCTGAGATTTGACGAACGCATCAAGGCGATCCTTCTGAGCGGGTATGGAGAATCCTTCGTCCGCCTGCTCTTCCGTCGACACCCGAATGTATGATCTAACAGATATACCCTCTTGTGTCACGACGAATTCCCCGTTTCGCTTGGATTCCGCAGTAAGGGTTACCCGAGACAGGACCATTGTGACCCTTCCTGTCACATGAGTATCGCTTTCTCAATGGAAATGGAGACCAAGGGATATTTGACATTGCCGCTTGAGTCACTTGGTCAAGCGTTATCGGCATACGTTAGACATTGGGGGTGGTGGTTTGAAGACTCGGCCCAGCATCAAGGTAGTCGTAGACAATGCGCCATCTCGTGAAATCCTGGAACGGTTCAATGAGACAGTTCTAAGCATCGTGAGTCGCGCATTATCGGAAGGTCGTTCCATGGCAAACCATACACCGACTGATGCAGCGAGTGTGGACAGAGGGGCGTAGGCCTCTCTATTTGCGACGCGGGAGCCAATGTCATGCCCAATTACGAGTGAAGTATTGTGGTGGTCATTGTCATGAACATATGCAGGGGAACCTCCCCGTATTCTGAAGTTCCCCTAAGCGTCTCCTGTGCTTTTGAGCCTGATAAGCGACACACACCCAATCTTTATCGTTATAATAGAGTATAAGCGTAATTGTTCATATAGGATGTGGGGCATGAGGGTCAGAACGAAGCACTCGATTGCAGGGTACACAGCATGCCCATGGACGGGGAGGTGTAGAGGTCTGTTATGGTTGGAAGCAGGGTCTGGCTGATACCGGACGGGTATCTGCCTGTTAAAAGTACAGGTGACCAAGTCAGTCACGAATCGGTCTGTGTGCTCAATACATCGGATCAGGATGCGACGATCCAGATTACGATCTACTTCGAAGATCGTGAACCCATGGATCAATTTGCGGCCCGTTGTTCCTCCAGGCGGACGCATCACATTCGTCTGGATCGGTTACAGAATCAGGCGGGGAGAGTCATTCCCCGGGGTGTTCCTTATGCACTGCAGGTGGAGAGCGACGTACCGATTGTCGTTCAGCATAGTCGTCTCGACACGTCGCAGGAGGCCCTGGCGCTCTTCACGACGATGGCCTTCCCCATAGAATAAACTGGGCAGGCGGAGGCGGAGGTCCTTTGTTGTATACTGGTGCGGTCTGAAGATTCAAGACTGATAGCGGGTGAAGGCATGAAAGATGAGAGATCCCTCAAGCTGTCGTGGGAACGTTTTGTTCAACATGGGGTTCTCGATCCGGACGTGGACGCTCTGGTTGGCGAATCCTGGACGAGATCGAGCGCTTTTGGAGTGAATCCTCTGCGAACGGTGGGGGCAAAGTGTTTGTCTGCAACTGACTTGGAGGCGTGCATACGGCAGCGTGCTGACTTCATCTCCATTTCCATGCCGCTCATGCATCATCTGTACGAGTTGTTACAGGGCTCGGGGTTTATGGTGACACTGTGCAATGAGTCGGGAATTTTGCTCCGGGTGATTGGGGACTACCAGACGTTACAGGATGCGGAACGCATTCGGTTTGTGGAAGGCGCCGACTGGAGCGAACCTGTCATGGGCACAAACGCCATCGGCACCTGCATTTCCTTAAACCGTCCTCTGCAGATTTATGCCGCAGAACATTACACCTTTGCTTGCCAGTCATGGACATGCTCCGCATCCCCTGTTCACAATCCGGCGGGCGAGATTGTCGGGGTCCTGAACATGTCCGGACCATTCGAAAAGGTTCACGCTCACACGCTTGGCATGGTTGTATCCGCCGTCACAGCCATTGAGAATCAGCTTAGTCTGGGAGAAAGGAATCGCAAGAATGAGATGATGCAGCGTTACCTGGAAGCGACAGTGAACGCTTTGACAGATGGCGTGGCGATCCTTGACGCCTCCGGGCTAGTATTGAAAGTGAATGATCTATTCCTGCAATTGCTGGGATTACGGGAAGAGCAGGTGATGGACCTGACGCTTGGCCAACTCGTCGATGACCAGGGGCAGAACAGTCGCTGGTCTGTGCAGGGGTCTTTTACACACCGAGAATTAAACCTTTCCGTGAGGCAAACGGGGAAAACCGTGCACGTGCTGGCAACCAGTCAACCGATTTTCGGATCACAGGGAGAAAAAATGGGGTCTCTCGTAATCTTTAAGCAAATGAAACAGGTTCGACAATTTGTCAATCAGATGATCAACAGTCATGCGAAGATGACTTTCGCTGACATTCTTGGCGACAGTCGCGAGTTTATGGACTGTGTGCGAGAGGCTAAACTGGCGGCCAAAACCGATGCGACGATTGTGCTGATGGGTGAGAGCGGTACGGGCAAGGACTTGTTTGCACAGGCGATTCACTGCGAGAGTGCGAGAAGGGACAGACCATTTATCGCCATCAACTGTGGAGCCATTCCGCGAGACCTGCTTGGCAGTGAGTTGTTTGGTTACGTGGAGGGCGCTTTTACAGGCGCTCGCAAAGGGGGCAGCGCCGGGAAATTTGAACTCGCGGACGGCGGAACGCTCTTCCTTGATGAGGTTGGCGAAATGTCGCTTGAGATGCAGGTGTTGTTGCTTCGGGTTTTACAAAACCGGGAAGTGGTCCGCATCGGTGGACATGAGGTGATCCCGGTTGACGTGCGCATTGTCGCAGCCACGAACCAGGACCTTCGCGATGAAGTGGTGCAGGGGCACTTTCGCGCTGATCTGTATTATCGATTAAATGTCATGCCCATCCAAATCCCGAGTTTGCGTCAGCGCAGGCAGGACATCCCACCGTTGATTGAACATTTTACCAGACAGTTTAGTGTGCGACTCGGACGCGATGTCCGCGCGGTGTCTCCAACGGCACTGCAGATCCTCACTCGCGCCGAGTGGCCGGGAAACGTTCGGGAGTTGCAAAATGTCCTTGAAAGGGCGGTTCTAAAGACCAATGGACCGGAGTTGCTGGCGGAAAACTTGCCGGCGGACCTGCGCGGTGTGAACGCGACTACGCCAGTGGAGGCTGCACACTCTGCGCTAAGGGAAGAAATCAAAAAGGACGCGCTCGTTCGATCGATTCAGTACTGCCGTGGCAATCTCAAGGAAGCGGCCAAATACCTTGGAATTTCACGAAGTACCTTGTACCGGCAGATGGACAAATTTGGGTTACGTTAGACTGTGTACTGTTTTGTGTCTATATCGGAATAGCGTGTGCCAAAGTGTTCCGGGGTGGAACACTTTTTCTGTTGGACTGCCCCCATCATTGGCGCTGGGCAAGCCTTTGCAGTCATGGTACGAACCTTGCATAGGAACTGCGTGGAGGGTGCATTCCACCCTGAACACAATATTGAAGGAGGAGAAGAGATTGTCCATACCGCTTGAGAAGTTGAAGTGGATGTATGAAACGATGGTCAAGATTCGTCTCTATGAGGAAACCATGGTGCAGGTGTACATGGAGGGAAAGAATCCTGTGTTCAACATCGGAGCGGGCACGGTGCCGGGAGAAATGCATCTGGCCGCTGGGCAGGAGCCGGCGGCGGTTGGCATCGGCGCTCATCTCCGAAAGGAAGACACAGTTACGGCGTCTCATCGGCCGCATCATAACGCCATCGCCAAGGGCGTTGATCTAAACAGGATGACGGCAGAGATATTTGGCAAGGAGACTGGGCTTGGTAAGGGAAAAGGGGGGCACATGCATCTTTTCGATACGGATGTCAAATTCTCCTGTGGGGGCATCGTGGCTGCCGGTGTTCCGCATGCAGTGGGCGCCGCGCTGGCCGCAAAGATGAAAGGGAAGGACTGGGTGGCGGTCGCGTTCATTGGCGAGGGAGCAGCCAATGCCGGCGCCTTTCACGAGTCCCTGAATCTGGCGGCCGTCTGGAAACTCCCGCTGATTGTGGTTGTCGAGGATAACTCGTATGGGATCTCCGTTCCCAAGGCGGTTTCCACGGCCGTGCCTTTTAATGCGGAACGGGCCAGCGCATACGGCATCGCGGGTTTTTACGTTCGCAACAACGATCCCGTAGAGATGTACCGTGTTTCCGAAGACGCTGTCAAACGGGCAAGACTTGGTGAAGGGCCAGCCTTGATTGAGATTGAAACCTATCGCTATCTCGGACACTTTCAGGGTGACCCTGAAGTCTATCGCGGCATCGATGAGGTTCCCGCGTTGCGTGAAAAAGATCCTATCGTACGGGTGAAATCACTGTTGGTGGAAGAGGGGGTTTCGCAAGGCGAACTGAACGCCATGGAGACGCGCGCGCGCAGTGCGGTCGACGAGGCCTACCAGTTTGCCCGTGAAAGCGCATACCCGCAGCCTGGGGCTGCGCTGGAAGATGTGTTTGATCTGGCAGCTCAGTAGGGCAGTCGGTTATTGACGTGGGCAGAGACGATCTGCAGAATACGGGTTCCAAATAAAGGAGGAGTCACGTCGTGAGTACGGTTGTTCATAGACGGTTGTTGACCGGCAACAAAGCCATGGCAGAAGCGATTGCCCAGGAAATGGAGCGCGACGAGAACGTTTTTGTCATGGGGGAAGATGTCGGAGCCTATGGCGGTATATTTGGTTCCGCGGAAGGCCTCCATCAAAGATTTGGGGCGGAACGCGTGCGCGATACGCCCATTTCGGAGACAGCCTTTATCGGAGCGGCCATCGGGGCGGCGGCGGAAGGCATGCGACCCATTGTAGAACTGATGTTTGTTGATTTCTTTGGTGTTTGTATGGACCAGATTTACAACCATATGGCGAAAATTCATTACATGTCGGGGGGCAATGTCAAACTCCCCATGGTGCTGATGACGGCCGTCGGCGGGGGGTACAGCGACGCCGCTCAACACTCGCAAACTCTGTATGCCACATTTGCGCATATGCCAGGGCTCAAGGTGGTCGCTCCAGCGACTCCTTATGATCTGAAGGGAATGATGGTTTCCGCCATCCGGGACGACAACCCGGTGATCTTCATGTTTCACAAGACCCTGCAGGGTCTCGGCTGGATGGATCAACTCGACTATTCGGTCGGCCATGTTCCAGAGGAAGAGTACACGGTGCCGCTTGGGAAGGCCAACGTAGTCCGGGAGGGCAAAGATGTCACCATAGTAGGTATCCAGATGACCATGCATCACGCTGTTGAGGCCGCCAACCAACTGGCGGTAGAGGGTATTGAAGCGGAAGTGATTGATTTGCGGTCTCTGGTGCCGCTGGACAAGGAGACTATCTTGAACTCAGTGCGTAAAACCCACCGCCTGTTGGTCGTGGATGAGGACTATCGATCTTATGGGATGACAGCAGAAATTGCGGCGATAGTAGCGGAGGAAGCCCTCTATGACCTGGAAGCTCCCATTTTGCGTCTCGCTGTGCCGGATGTGCCGATTCCGTACAGTCGTCCACTGGAGCAGGCGATTGTTCCAGGTGTCAAGGAGATTCGCGAAGCGGTTGAACAACTTGTGCGCCACTAAATATGCTGCAGACGGAGGACGGAGTAGTGCTTGAGTTCAAACTGCCGCAAACGTCGGAAGATATTGCCGAAAGCTTGATTGTCATTTGGTATAAGTCTGAGGGGGAGTATGTTCAGGCGGGGGAAACCCTGGTTGAGGTTCAGACGGAAAAGGCCACCTTCGAACTGGAAGCTCCTGTCGCCGGAATGGTCCAAAAAATCTTGATCAAACGAGCGGAGGTTGCAGTGGTCGGAGATGTTTTGGCGTTGATTGAGACGGAACTGACGCATGGCGCGGAGGTGCGTAGCGAGTCTGTCCATGAGATTGCGCAAGGCGAGGAGGTCCACGAGCCTGTGCCGCCTGCGGGAGCCTCCGAAACGCGCGGTGATTTTGTGCCGATGACACCGCGTCTGCGACGGCTGGCGCAGGAGTTGGGCGTGAACCCCGCGACGGTGGGGGGAACGGGCGCGAACGGCCGCGTGACTGAGGAGGACATTCGCGGCGCGGCATCGAGTCGCTCGGCCGCCGCGGCAGTGAGCGGCTCAGCCTCGAACTCCCTGAGCGACTCGCTGAAGACTGTCGGGAGGCAAACTAAAGATGTCATCGGCGTCAGCGCGATACGTCGAACCATAGCGGATCGAATGCTGCAAAGCCTGCAGCAAAGCGCCCAATTGACAATCACCACCTGGGCGGACGTCACGGTCCTGGCTCAAAAACGCAAGTTGCTGGCTGCGAAGGCGAGTTGGAATGATTGGGTTTTGCGAGGTGTCTGCATGGCTCTTCGCGAGCATCCACATGTCAACTCGAGTTGGACGGATACGGGAATTGTCCATCATCCAGACGTGAACCTCGGACTGGCGGTCGACACGGAAGAAGGGCTGTTTGTTCCAGTGATTCGGCATGCCGATCAATTGACATTGCAGGAAATCCACCAGGAGTCGAGCCGTCTGGCAGAGGAGGCGCGACTGCGCAGACTGTCCGCGCATGAGTTAACGGGAAGCACTTTCACGGTAACCAATCTTGGTGGATATGGAATTGGATTCTTTACTCCCGTCTTGAATCCGCCAGAGGCGGGCATTCTGGGCGTCGGAAAAGTGGAGGAGCAGATAGTTCTTGCCACTGGGAATTTCGAAGTGCGGCAGAGACTGCCGCTCAGTCTCACCTTTGACCATCGTGTTCTGGATGGCGGACCAGCGGCGAGGTTCCTGCAAACCCTGGTTCATGTGCTGGTCGAACCGGAAAATATGGTTTGACGACGCTGTATCACAGGGGGTCTCTTTCGAGCGCCATGTGTTCGCCTGGATTTTCGCACTGGCATTTCTGTGGTGGTAGATGATTGGTATAGGAACCAAGGCGTCTGTGCGGCGCCTTGGTTTCTGTCGTTTTATGCGGTGCATTTGTGATCCGTTCGGTTTGAGAGACCTATCCTGGGCGATGGTACAGCGATCCTTCCGGCGTTGCTCCTGGCGACCGGATGGGATAAGCTAGACCATGATGCGAATTTTCACCGATGAGCAGCTGATTCCAACGACGGAGAGGAGCAAATCATTTTGAGTCATCGTTTTGGCCCCGAACACATGGAACGTTTGCTATCGCCTGAGCGCCACCGCCTGCTGCCCCCCGAAACTGTATTGACTGAGTTGTCTGTTGGACTTCTGACCAGTGTGGCCGATGTGGGGGTGGGTCCGGGTTATTTTGCAATTCCGGCGGCTCACAAAACGAAGGGTATCGTATACGGGATTGATGTAGAACCAAAGATGCTCGCGGCCCTGCAACAGCGTGCGAAAGAAGAAGGCCTGACCAACGTTGAGACGCTTGAGGGCGCGGCGGAGACGATTCCGTTGCCTGACAGGGCTGTGGATCGCGCGCTGTGCGCTTTCGTGTTGCACGAGGTGCCGGATTTGGACAAGGCGCTTCGCGAACTGCGCAGGATCACAAAGACAGACGGCTTGCTCTGTATGGTGGAGTGGGAAAAGCAGGAGACATCGTTTGGACCCCCGGTTGCTGACCGCCTTGCCAAGCATGACTTAAAGACTGCTTTGGAGAGACTTGGGATGACGGTGGTCAAAGAACGGAAACCAAACGATGCTCATTATCTCTTGGTCTGTGAGAATCGTTAGGCGCGTTGCGTCCTCTGTTTGCTGACGAGGTCGAGTTTTACACGCGAAAAAATGGCCGCCGCCCGCTTGGGGCGATCGCGCCGCCAGACTGCAACGGAGACTCCGGGAGAGCGAACGCCAATCGCCGTTCCGGAGTTTTCGCTGTCTACCAGTATGCCGTGTTCTTGCCGCATGCAGTGCTCTTGCGACCCGGTCGATTGACCATAGGGCGATGCAGGAACCGCTGACGCCTTGTCGAAGTAGGTGTATACAGGATACGCCCATATCTGGAGGTGGCTCGTGAACGCATTTCGATTCTTGCACACTGCGGATTTACATCTGGGCACCCCCTTTAGCGGGCTGGCGAAACAGCTGCCCCAGGAGTGGTTGCGCCGTGTTCAGGCGGCGTCTTATAAAGCGTTTGACCGAATCGTTGACATTGCGCTTGAAGAGAGAGTGGATTTTGTCACAGTGGCGGGCGATCTGTTTGATTCGACCCGTGTGCCGATGGCCGTTCAGTTTGAGTTGGCGAGAGGATTTGAGCGGCTTCGGGGTGCGGACATTCGGGTGTTCGTGAGTCATGGAAACCACGATCCGCTTGGTCGCGCGCGTCCACTCGCGTGGCCTGACAACGTCACTGTGTTTGCGGCTGTGCCTCCCGTTCCCGCACCTGATTATCGAGTGCCGTCACAAGTGTTCACGATACGCGATACGCGCGTTCAGGTCAGTGGATTCAGCTATGGACAGTCAGAAATATACCAATCGCTGGCCGCCCATTTTGAACGTGATGCGACAGCTGATTTTGCGCTCGGATTGTACCATGGTGCGGTGGGCCAGGCGGGCGACCACGCCAATTACTGCGCCACGCGCCTGGAGGACCTGATGCGCAGGAACTTTGATTTCTGGGGTCTGGGGCATATTCATAAACCTGCTGTGTTGCGGCCGCACAATCCTGCGGTGGTGTATCCGGGGAATCCACAGGGAAGACATGTGAAAGAGGAGGGAGAACGCGGTTGCCTCATCGTCGGGGTTGACGGGTCGGGGCGCGTGGAGATGAAAACGCGCGTGACGAGCACGGTAGTCTGGCGCGTACTGGAGTCGGATATTTCCGGGATCCACGACTTGGGACAGGCAGTGCAGAGTGTTTTGCGCAGTGTGCGGGAAGCGGCTGCCGGAGCGGGCGCCGCCTATGTGGTCAGAGTGATCGTGAATGGTGTAACCGCGCTGCATAGGGATCTCGGGGCGCAGACTGAGTTCGAGTCAACGCTGGAGCAGGAAGTGATGAACGCGTCGCTGCCCGTGTTGCTTGAGGGTGTGGAGATTAAAACGAGACCGCCTGTCGACATCGACGTATTGGCTGGGAGCAGTGAATTCATCGGGGAGTTCTTGCGCAGTGCGCGAGTTTATCGGGAGGATGCACAGGCAGCCAGACAGTTTTTGAAGCCGGTGTTGAACGAGGTATTTCATGATGGCCACGACCTTTCGCTCGATCGTCTGTCAGACGAAGAGATCCAGGAACTCCTGGAAGCCGCTCAGAGTCTCGTTTTGCAGTACGTGGGGGAAGGAGGGGTGAACGGGTGAAACTTCGCGCGCTCTCACTGTACAATGTCGGCAAGCACAATGGTCCGGTTCTGAACCATCTGCCTGACGGCATGACAATCGTGTTTGGACCCAATGAGGCGGGAAAGAGCACCATTTTGGCCGGACTTCGAGGGGTGTTGTTTGGAAAGGCGATCATTGCGGAGAATACAGCGCTGATTGGTCAGTCGGCGCGGGGGACGGCCACCTTTGAACTGGATGGAATACAGGGCCTGTGGCGTCTCGAACGCGCATTGACGACAGGCGGACGCGGTCGACCGATGCTCACGTCGCCGACCGGAGAGAGCTATGTGGGCGATCCAGCCATCAGGGAAGCAGTGCCAGTGCTCGGCCTTGTAGAGGACCTCATCTATCGTTCGGTATTTACCTTCCAGCTCGCTGAATTGGAAGGGATCGAGCAACTGAATCAAAGTCTTCATCGACGCATCTACACAGTTGGCATGCTCGGGTCACATTCTCCAGTGGAAATCGAACAGATATTTGCAGCGAAGGCGCGCGACATCTTCAGTTCTGACGGACGAGCTCGCAACGCCAAACTGCGCCAATGTCTGGCAAAACTGACAGAGGCGCGAGCGCAGGAAGCGAACCGTTCGGATACGCCAGAGGCTTACATGGAGCTTACCAGGAAACTTGCGCTCGCCCGTGACAATCTTGCGTGCGACATAAGGGCTCGGGAAGTAGAGATCGACGCCCGACGGCTCCGCTTGCGTAGAGATGTGGAGCTGTATCCAATTCACCAGCATATCGTCCTGCTCACTGAAGAGCTGAGGCAATTCACTGAAGTGCCAAGAATCACTGGCGCGCAGCGTGAGATCGTCAGCGCTTCAACCGCCGCGCTTGAACAGGTCGAGCGACAGCTCAGCCAGCATGTCGAAATATATGAGGCGCGCAGACGGGAACATGACGGAATTGTCATTGATCAACAGGCATTCGCGCTCGCGACGGAATTGCAGGCGCTCTACAGGCAGGCCAGCGGCGTGGAAGAGCAGTTGCGCCAGATCGCCGCACTTGATCAGGAACTGGCAGAGCTTCATCGCGCTTCGCGCTCATTGCGTGGCCAAATGTCCCCGCACATGACGGATGAGATTGTCAACAACGCCGATTTCGGCTCTGTTACGATCGACGAGGCCAAGGGTTTCGCTGAACAAATACAGGCAGCCGTCAATAATCGGGACAATGCAGCCCAAGAGGCGAATCGCTGTCGGGAATTGGCCGCCCCGGCAAGGAGCGACCTGCCTGATTCCTGGCAAACGGAAAGTGCCGCGGATTTGGAACTTCAGAGTACTCAGTTGGAGGCAGATCTGACTGATCTTCAAAATGATGTCGCGCTCCTGAGTGAACTACGGGAACGGATGACGGCGCGTGATCGCCTTCTGTCAGACAGGGATGGTCGGGAAAAACACGTCGCTGCCCTGCTTGAGTACGGTAACTCGGGTCGCGGCGCGGCCCGCACGGTACTGGCGATCGTCTCGTGTCTGCTGATCGGCTTGGGAGTTGCGGCGCTGCAGCACAACGCTGTGATCTCGGGTCTTGGCACCATTGTCGTGGGGTTGGCCCTGTTTGTCAGCGGTTTCGTGTGGGTGCGAAGAGTGCAGCCCAGGGCCGCCGTCGACTCGGCAGCCGAGGCGAAGCGTGAATTGGCGCGCTGTGACCATGAATTGGCTCTGCTTAACACGCAGATTGGAGACCTGCAGAACGCCCTCGTTCATGTAGTTGTTGAGCCTCTTGGCGCGACTGAATGCGTACAGGCTCAGACTGAACTCGCAGTCAAAACCCGTTCCGTAGAGGCGGAGCGGAAAAATCTGGATGAAACCCGAGGCCGACATGCCCGGTGGCTTTCGCGGACCAACGAATACCGGGAGGCTTTGGACAAGCAGCAACGGACCTTGCGAAACTGCGAGGATGTATGTGAATCATGGCGCGCCTTTTTGGAGAGATTCAATCTGCACGGCTTCCCTTGCGCTGTGCAACCGTTCCTGGAAGAAGCGCGATTGGTGAAACAGTGGCGGGAGAATCGTGGTGATATTGAGCACAAACAGCAGGTGCGGGAGATTGTCACACAACGCGTGAGTGGCTTTAACGAGTCGGTCCAGCGAGTCTTGGCCCTTCTGTCAGACACGGACACTGAGGGAGTGGAGGTTGCTGCGGCGAACGCGGCAGATCCTGATGGACGTGAACTGGACGCTGTTTTTACACGGTTGAAAACAGGGTTGGAACTGGCTTTGCGGGCTGCGCAGGAAGCTCAGGAGGCGGATAGAAAGAGGCTGACCCTACTGGACAAGCTGGCCGACAGCGAACGAGTCATTGAGGCCGACCGAAGCGCTCGGGGGATCCATAAGGAGCGCAGAGAGCAAGTGTTGTCCGCTTTGGGCGTTACGACTCGGGAAGAATTTGATCAACTTGATGCGATTCATCTTGACCGCGAGAGACTGGAAAAGGAGTTGCAAGGTGAGCGGATGCGGGCGTATGGCATTTGTGGGGGGCATGACGCCTACGATTTACGTGTGGAATCTCTAAGTGGTGTGACGAGAGAAGACCTCGACGCTGCGCTCGTGTCTGCAGAGGCGGAGTGGCGGCAATGCCGCCAGGAAGAAGAAGCGTGCATTCAGGATATTACCACTCTGGAGGCCGAACTGCGATCCTGGAATGACGGAGTGGGAGCTATGGATGCGGCCTGGAACGTTGCAACCCTTGAAACGGAACGGCAGCGACTGGCCAGATCCTGGGCAGTGTACAGAACTGCGGAAACGCTAATGCGAAGCGCCAGGGAGACTTTTGAGCGTGAGCGCCAACCGCAGGCGATCAGGGAAACCACGGAGATCTTTACGCGCGTGACACAAGGAAAATATACTCAGTTGGGCATCAACGTTGCCGATGCGGACAAACCTGAACTGATCTGTACCGATCGTTTTCAACGAGAGTGGAATGTGAGTCAGTTGTCGCGCGGTACGAAGGAACAGATATATCTTGCGATGCGGTTGGCTTTGATTCGCGACTACGCGCAACGAGAACTGATTTTACCGATTGTTCTTGACGATCCGATGGTTAACTTTGATCAGAAGCGTCTCCGGGAGTACATGCATATATTGGCGCAAGAAGCGCGTGCGCGACAGATGATTTACTTGACTTGCCACGACACTGTATTGGAAGCCGCCGCCCTGGAGCAGGAAGAGGTTCACGTCATACACCTCGAATAACCATGGGCAACGGACGGGAGTGCTGATGCATATGCCCGTGACTGTTGCTTCATACTACTCTTGCGCCACTTAGACGAGCAACCAGGGAGTGATACCATTGGCCAATCCAGACGATCGCCGTGACAATGTAGAAAAACTGCAAAAACACATTGCGGACACACAGGATAACTTACGCCACGCCGAAATGAAACTGCGTGCGCACGAACACGAAATGAGCGACCGCGACAAGGCGGATATTGAGGCCAAAAATGAGCGCAGGCGCAACAGCATCGAAGGGTTCCGTCAGGAGATTAAGGATGAGAATGAACAGACAAACCGCAGAGAATAACCAAAAAAAACAACCGCAAACCCCCGGCCATTGCCGCGGGGATAAGGCGGTTTCAGGCATTCCTTCACATCGCGCCGCGACTGTTGGCAGCAGATGCAAATCTTCTCCATAAAAAGTTTTCCCCTGAAATGCCTTGACGTGGCTAGTCGATTTTTGCTATTCTACTCGTGTTCTCCTTTTTGTGCCCGTAGCTCAGCTGGATAGAGCGTTTGACTACGAATCAAAAGGCCGGGAGTTCGAATCTCTCCGGGCACGCCATCGTTAGCCGAAGTGGCGGAATTGGCAGACGCACGCGCCTCAAAAGCGCGCGGGTGATCCCCGTGCCGGTTCGAGTCCGGCCTTCGGCACCATACCGCACAGATGCAAGGCAGTGGATTTCGGGGCTATAGCTCAGTTGGTAGAGCGCTTGAATCGCACTCAAGAGGTCAGCGGTTCGAATCCGCTTAGCTCCACCATAGATTCCTCGATAGCTCAGCGGTAGAGCATCCGGCTGTTAACCGGAGGGTCGTAGGTTCGAATCCTACTCGGGGAGCCAGACGGCCCCATGGTCAAGCGGTTAAGACACCGCCCTTTCACGGCGGGAACAGGGGTTCGAATCCCCTTGGGGTCACCATACGTATCGCGCAGCCATCCGACACGCATCTGAAGCCGAACCGGAGGCAAAGAGGCGCGAGGAGGGCAAGGAACAGGCAGCGCACGCGAATGAGTGTACGCGCAGGTCCATGAGTGAGCGGGCGATGGCGTAGTGACGCAGCCATCCGACACGCATCTGAAGCCGAACGTGGGCGGTTAGCTCAGGGGGAGAGCACTCGCCTCACACGCGAGGGGTCGGCAGTTCGATCCTGCCACCGCCCACCACCATACCTTGGTGTGGAACAAACAGCATATCGACGCGGGGTGGAGCAGTTGGCAGCTCGTCGGGCTCATAACCCGAAGGTCGCAGGTTCAAGTCCTGCCCCCGCAACCATACGGGCCTATAGCTCAGCTGGCTAGAGCGCACGACTGATAATCGTGAGGTCAGTGGTTCAAGTCCACTTAGGCCCACCATATGATTAAATCGTTAAAATCTGCTGGTTCTCCTGCAGATTTTTATGTTGGTAATTACGATGTTCGCATGTTTAGAGGCATTTATACGTGGTCATGCTGATGATGCGAAGTGAGTGTCGGTGGGCTCAAGAAATCGGTTGCGAGCCATCCGGGACGCGCGGGGCATGAAGCAGATCTGGTTTGCTTCGCACGCCGAGATATCGGCGCATACGCTCAGTCAGATTGTTCAGCAAAAGCGGACGCCGACTCTCGGCGTGGGCATTCGCATAGCGCGCGCGGGCGTTGGAACTGTGCGTTTAGGACATCTGGTCTGGGTGAAAGTGGTCGATGATTGGGCGACGCACACGTATGTCGGAATACTGAACCTGTACACCGATCAGAAGGGGGTAGCCAACTTGAGCAAGGAAGCACTGATCACACGGGCCCGCGAAGCAAGCAGCTTGAGCAAGAAGGACACAGAGGCGGCGTGGAACGCGCTGCAAGAAGCCATACACGAGCAGTTGAAAGCCGGGGAAGAAGTGACGATCGTGGGCGTCGGCAAACTCAAACCGGCCACGCGGGCGGCGCGCACCGGGCGAAATCCCCAGACTGGACAAGCTCTGCAGATCCCGGAGAAGCACACGGTGAAGCTGGTTGTCAGTACACGGTACTGATGCCGCCTGCGAGCGATTTTTCGCGGGTGTGAAGACGCTCCAGTCTATCTGCGTTCCAACTAAAACAACCGTGTCCAAGATCCTGCCGCTCACGCGGCGGTCATCCTGGACACGGCATCGGGTATTAGATCTGCTGCTTTGCGACGAACCGCCACTTGACGAGATGTTGCCCCTTATCCCAAAAGATTGGTGGCGTAACCTACGCTAATATTCGCGGGAGCTGCGGCCGGGGCGCCGGTCATCCAAAACTTAAAGCAGACTGAGTCGCCATGACCGCTGAATCGTAAGGGATCAAACAATACCCAAGGGTCATGCGTGCGTTCATTTCTCCACAGAACCCCATCGCTAATGCTGAATATCGGATTTCCCGAGAATTTCACCCAATGTATCCCATCCGTTGATGACGCGCAGCCGATTCCTTCATGGGAAGTTGTTCTTCCTCCGCTGTACCACATCATGAAGTTGCTCGCTGTCAGGCGAAGTACCACAGCGTGCTCGGTTGCATAATTCTCGTCCCATGAGACGGCACTGCCTGTGGGAAGTACAGCTAAAGGGCCTTCCTTTCTCCAGAATACACCATCGACGGACACGGCCAACGCCAGTTGCTCAGTCGATCCATCGGTAATGTTGTAGTACATGACGTATCGGTTATTAAAAGCATTGACCGGATCAAGAACCGGAGGATTATCCGGGAAGTACAAAACATCTGCTGGTCCATAACTCCCCCTGTTATAAGCGGGAAAAGGAGTCAGCAAAGGTGAGGCCGTATCTTGGACGAGAGTGGTGTCATCGGTCCAATTGATCCCGTCGACAGAACTGGCAGTTCGGAGCATGCGAAGTACGGCAGCGTCATCCACATAAAGATAGGCCGAATCCCAATACCAAATCCTGTATGGCGCCCCTATGCCAAACCCATCTGGGTCAAATAAAACCCTGGAATGCCGAGATGTAGGCACCAGACCAGTAACATAAGCCCGAAAAGTCCAGTTGATCCCATTTGTAGAGGAGGCCACAGCAATTCCGCCAGTACTGGCAAAGTCGTACCACATTTTGTAGAACGCGAACGGACCAAAAGGAGCAAACCCGTCGGCCCTGTAACGCACCGTCTGATAATACGCCGGCATGGATGGGGAGTAGCACGGGTTATTTGGACTCTCGACCCAGCGGCAGGACGGCATTCCACAAGGGGGTGGAGGTCCAGGAGGTCCAGGAGGTCCAGGAGGTCCAGGAGGTCCAGGAGGTCCGGCAGGTCCGGCAGGTCCCCGAGGTCCACGAGGTCCACGAGGTCCATGCCTTCGGCATTTCACACGCCCACATTTCACAATGGTCTTGTTAATGATCAGTGTACAGCAGGGTGCGCCTGGTCTGCTCAATTTCTTAGCTCGCTTCTTGATGCTTGGGGGTTTTGTCACCTGAACATCCATCCCTTCCTTCGGACGTTTTCGAATACCAATCGGCAAGTTCCGGTGTATCGGCCCCACGGTGATCTTCTCATCTTGATGTTATATGAGGAAGGTCAGAAGCGAGCGACGGCATTTGTAACGTGGGGTCTAAATCATCGGAAGTGAACAACACCTCATGGAAAATGAGTATTGACAATATCCGGTTACTGCGCTAGACTCACACATATAGCGCGGCGTCAAGCAGCGACGCCGGCTGAGCAGAGTCCGATTTAGTTGAGGCGAGTTGAGCATAGCCACACAGGAGCCTGTCACCAGGCGCGTACATTGCGCATGGTTTGGGCACACTCGACCACGACGGAACCGGCAGTGGTTTTTTTGTTTCCATTTTAGTAGCAAAGGCGGAATGCCGGGATGATTGTCGTGATCGACAACTATGATTCCTTTACATTCAATTTGGTCCAGTACATGCTTATGGCTGGGGCCGATGTTAAAGTTTACCGCAATGATGAAACGACTGTGGATGAGATTGCAGCCATGAAGCCGAGAGGCATTGTCATCTCACCGGGGCCGTGCACGCCGGATGAAGCGGGAATTTCGGTAGCAACGGTATCCGCATTGTATACGGAAATTCCGATTCTTGGAGTATGTCTGGGGCACCAATCCATCGGTCAGGCATTTGACGCGACCATTGTACGAGCTGGCGAGATCATGCACGGCAAGGTTTCGCTGATTCGCCAGGACGGTACCTCACCCCTCTTCAGAGGCATATCGTCAACGTTTTACGCCACCAGATATCACTCATTGGTCATTTCACCGGAACATATGCCTGAATGTCTTCGGGTGACGGCTCGCGCAGACAACGGGTTGATGATGGCTGTGCAACATCGTGAGTACCCCGTGTTTGGCGTTCAGTTTCACCCAGAAGCAGTGTTGACTGAATTCGGTCATGAAATGATCGAAAACTTCCTTGCCATCGCTGGTGAACTTGATTCTCCGACCGGAACAGTCGACACTGCGCCTGTCGTTACGGGGGTGCGGCAATGACTAGGGTGGCAGCTCCGTTGAGGGTTCGGACAGCCCGTTACCAATTTCCCGCACAGGCTGAGGCATTCTCCTTTTTTACAGCGTTTGTACGGGAATACGGTCCAGAACAGGGATTTCTACTGGACTCCGTGACTGATTCCAAGAGTGCATACTGTTCCTCGATCATAGGGTTGTTTCCTGTTTTGTCTGCCCGGGGCAAGGGCGATCGGATGACCATCGAAGGGCACGACAGCGTGTTGTCCGGGATCGGGCTTTCTCCAGAGCACTCTATCGGGAAAGAACTCCCTCAAAAGCTCGACGCCATCATGCAGGCGTTTGCTCCGGAACCTGATCTGCCTGCTCACGCGTTCGGATTTTTGGGCTTTTTCGGGTATGACTGCATCCGCTATTTTGAGGATATTCCCGACAGCACAGCGGACGATAGGACTGTCGACGATTTTCATCTGCAAATCCATCGTATCGTCATGCATATTACTCCGGAACGCATGAATCTTTACATTCACTATTTCGAGGGTGTGGACGGACCAGGCCTGGAGGCGATTGAGCGGTTGGTGAATCTGGCCAAGGACGGCCCGCCAGTATTTGAAGGCTATGACAAGAATGCGCTGCAAGTACATGAAGACGTGTCGTACGAGGACTACGTGGGGCGTATTTTACGCGCCAAAGAATACATTCGCGCCGGAGACGTATTTCAGTGTGTCATATCAAAGCGCATGCGTATCCTTGGCGATATCGATACTCTGGAGGTATATGGGCGGTTACGGGCGATGAACCCTTCACCGTATATGTTCTACGCCCACTATGGATCGTACCTGATCTTTGGCGCGAGCCCGGAGATGCAGGTGCGGGTCGATCAGGGAATAGCGCAAATGAAACCGATAGCGGGTACATCCAAAGGCAAAGGCAAGACGCCCGAGCAGAATCTGAAGCTGATGGAGGAATTACTGCGCGATCCCAAGGAACGCGCAGAGCATGTCATGCTGGTCGATCTGTGCCGCAATGACCTCGGTCGTATCGCGGCGCCCGGAACGGTTGAAGTGGCTCAACTGTTGCAAATTGAGGAGTACTCTCATGTATTTCACCTGGTGTCGCTCGTGACGGCAAAGCTGAGACCTGGCGTCAGTCCATATGAGGTCTTTCTCTCGACATTTCCGGCTGGCACCTTGAGCGGAGCGCCAAAAGTGCGCGCGATGGAGATCATTGACGAACTTGAGGAATTCCGGCGCGGTCCGTACGGAGGCGTGATCGGGATGTTTGACTGTTTTGGCAATATCGACACCGCCATTGTCATCCGTACAGTGGTTCATCAGAATGGAGTGACGTACTTGCAGGCTGGCGCAGGCATCGTCGCGGATTCCGATCCCGGACAGGAATGGCGGGAGTGTGATCATAAGCTGGGAGCTCTGCGGGCGACAATTCTCTAACGGACAATATGTTCCCCCCTTAACGATGCCGCAAGGCGCCTTGATGCAACTATCGGGGCGCCTTGCGTGTTCTACCGGACAATCCGCGCGGCGTAGGCTTCTACAAAAGCCGGAATGGGGGGATTCATGTGGATGAACTGATGCAGTTCGTCGCAGTCATGGCGGCGCTGTCAGCAGGAGCCCAAGCAGTGACGCAGCAGATGAAGAAGCGTATCACCTTCCTGCACCTGCAGGCCAAAGCGCAGCCTAACGACAGCAAGTGGGATGAAATCTATGAGGAGACATTGCGCAGGGTTAACATCCATTTTCTCGCAGGGGCCAATGGAACCGTGCTCGCGGGGATCGCGCAAGTACATCCGCTGCAGATGCTAAAGCTCACGCCTGTTTGGAGCGCCATGCAGCCTGAATGGGTGGCCAGTGGACTGGACTACGTGTCGGCCGGGGTCCTTGTCGCGTACGGCGGTCCCTGGTTTCACGACTTTCTCGGTTTGCTGCGCGCCTATAAGGTGCAACTGAAGACCATTCCCCCCGTCAAGTGACGAAGCTCGACGACCCAAACCGCTGATGAGCGTTGTGAAAGGCGGGATGCCGGGATTGCGGGATTGGCGGGATTTGTGCAGTTGCTTCTTGGCCTGATTCGTGGTATCTTATCTCTTGTCTTGCTATGGAGAGATGTCCGAGTTGGTCGAAGGAGCACGATTGGAAATCGTGTAGGCGGCTTTAAACCGTCTCGTGGGTTCGAATCCCACTCTCTCCGCCAGTAGGCGGAGTAGCTCAGCTGGTTAGAGCATGCGGTTCATACCCGCAGTGTCGGGGGTTCGAGTCCCTCCTCCGCCACCAATGATCTGCTGCCACTTTAGCTCAGTTGGTAGAGCGGCTCACTCGTAATGAGCAGGTAGCCGGTTCGAATCCGGCAAGTGGCTCCATTTTCCTTCTCATGTTGGAGTGATGGCCGAGTTGGTCGAAGGCGCTCGCCTGCTAAGCGAGTATACGCTGTAAAGGCGTATCGAGGGTTCGAATCCCTCTCACTCCGTTCGAAAGAGCAGCGTCTGGACCAAGGCCAGAGATTTGACGAAATCCTATTACTCAGAGAAAGCGAAGACGCCGATTACTCGGCGTCTTCATCGTCTTCGAGCAGTTCGTTATACACTTTTTCAACTGCCGACCACTCTTCATCGTCTTCAATGGCGACGAAATCGACGTATGGTTCACCGTCTTCTTCTTTTTCTTCGACGCGAAAAATGAAGCCTTCCTCAGAGGAACCGTCCGCCGATACAAGGACCGCATACATCCGGGAGTCCACTTCAAATGTTTCTGCGATCACAAACTCGTGCTCGTTGCCGTCTTCATCCTCAAGGATGATAATCTCATCCTGTTCCAGTTCTTCGTCATGTTCATGATCGTGACCATCGTGATTCGCCATGGGGATTTCCCTCTTTTCGTGCGCGATAGGCCGCGCATACTGTGCCACCAATGATAGCATTTGTGAATTTGCCTGGTCAAATACGTCTGCCTCAGTTGTTTCTCATGCTTGGGTGTTTAACGTCAGTCCAGCATGACTTCAATACGGTCGATCATGGATGCGTCTCTTCCTTAGATTTAATGTGCCCATGCTTGACGTTATACATCTTGAACGGTTCATCCCGCAAATTATCCCAGCGGTCACCAGTGGCTGTAAACGCATGTACTTCGACCATTATAGCCAATTTGCGTGTGAAACGCACTGAGACCTCGACGCAATCTGTATGATTGATGGTACAATTACCATGGGTTGTCCAGGCGCCCTGGTGATGTCGTTCGTGTGCAGCAGAATCGCAGATGAAATAAACCCTAGGGTCCGCCGCCATGTCCAAGGAGGGGGAACTGTGCGCGCCATCCCGAATATTCAATTTCCGGACGCGGAACATTTCGCGTTTTTCTTTGAAGACACCCATCTTCTCTTTATCGTTTTTGAACGCGACGCACGGCGGCAGCTCTTTCTGATTCGCGAGAGTGCAGGGGAGACCGTAATCCTGGACTTTCCCGGTGATCTGTACGAAGCGCGGGTTCGCGATGCGATTGAGAGGATCTTCTTTGTGGATCTCGCGGAAGAAGCGCACGATCAGAAACGGCTTGTGATGGGCGCTTGCTTTCCGGTTGGAAACGAAATGTACGGTGCGTACTATGACCGCGAGAGTGACTGGCAAACGCTGTATTTCCTGCGCGTAACGGGCGAAGGAGAGGCGATCAGTCTGGAAGCCGTGGAAGACCCCGAGGAGCACCGCATCGTGTCAGAGGCATTTACCGACCGCTACCAGGGGGTATTTGTGATCGAAGTCTAGATCCATAGGGTGGGGCGTGAGGCGGTTTCCCGCGAACCGTCAGGGAGCGTGGGTGCTCGCATGATGGACCGCCGATGCAGGTATAGGTCTATAGATTATTCGCCAAGAAGGTCGCCAGTTCCGCAGCGTCCTGCTCTGACACTTGGAATGCCGAGGCAATATAGTCGGCATCCTCCGCTTCGTCGGCAGTCAGGATGGCAGATCGCCCGGACTGTATGGAGATGACCAACCGCTTCCCGAAGAAGTGGTTGGTCGTCACGATGGCCAGGTCAAACCTCCCGTATTCTCCCGTGAAACCGACAAACCGAATCGCAGTGATTTCTGTTTCATCATACATGATATCGGTGACCGTCATATCCACACTCCGTTTTCCAGGAAAAATGGTGTCATAGTTGCGGCAGGTCCTTCTCCGCGTTTTCCTCATTTTCAGCGCACTCCAAGCGCTGCAGTTCGCTCGTATACTGACAGAACGCAGCCTTGTCGCCGCGGTCAAGCGCTTCGTCAATGCGGGCGCGCAAGGTTTCTTGCCGCTCCACCTTCTCCGCGATCTCTCTGAGCAAGCCGCTGATGTATGCGGGCACATGCAGGTCTGGCAAGTTCACAAAGACGTAGAGTGTCTCGTCTTGCGAAAGAAAATCCTGTAATGCCGAGAGTATATCGTCGGGCTGGGAGAACTTTTGCAGGGTACTGCCTTTGGGTAAACGCGCAATCATCCCATGACGTCCAATGATAAGCAGCGGAACTTTTTCGATGACGATGGACATCGTCTCGATACGATCCCGATACCTGGCCAACAGGTCGACCACGCGATCCGCTCCCGAAGGCAGCAACTTGGCTCGCAGTTCGTCAAACTGTGCTTGAGTCATCATGTGCATCGTCCCCTGTGCGAGAGTCTTTGCGGATGAGACTTCCTTTTGTACTTATCATACGGAGTTGAGCGTCGGACGACAACCCTTATTTACGGCAATAAGCACAGAGGCCTGTACTGAATCGCGGATGAGTGATGGCAAGAATGTGACAGACTACAGCCTTATGGTTGAGAACTATGGGATATTTTACACTCTTTTATCGGACCCGGTCCAATAATTGCGGGGATTAGGACCAGTATGGTTTGCCGACACTATGCTCATCGCTTTTTTGGGGGTGGTCACTTGGTGGGGCTTGTATCGTGGGTCTATTGGGCAGGGCTTTACGAGAGCAAGTTTGAAGCGTATTGCGCCGCAGCTTGGATAGAAGGTGATAAACGCGTCCATGGACGTCGCCCACCAGCGGAAGTGCAATTGTATAAAACCGACCGGGGTAAGTACGGCATTCGCTTTCGTTAAATTGGCTGTCGATTCATGACGGACTGGCCGTCAGATTTTGCGCCGACGAGTTGTGATTCCCCCTTCGGTTACAGTACACTGGATACAGATGGCCGGCGCTGTCCGGTCTTCTTTCAGTGTACTGAATGTCTCGCCTGCGATCGCGCGACAGGACAGGTTAACTCGGTTGGACCAGGCAGCGAACCAAGGAGGCCATTGAACGATGAGTGTAATACCGACTGTCATAGAGCAAACCAGCCGCGGGGAGCGCGCGTATGACATCTATTCCCGTTTGTTAAGAGACCGGATTATATTTTTGGGAACGGAAATTGATGATGATGTCGCCAATGCCGTAGTGGCGCAATTGCTGTTTTTGGCCTCGGAAGACGCCGAAAAGGATATTTTTCTGTACATCAATAGCCCCGGTGGGTCCGTGACCGCCGGTCTCGCAATTTATGATACCATGCAGGTCATTAAACCGGACGTGTCCACGATCTGCGTCGGTCTGGCGGCGTCGATGGGCGCCGTGTTGTTGACGGCCGGGGCCAAAGGGAAACGGAGCGCTCTACCCAACGGCGAAGTCATGATTCATCAGCCGCTTGGAGGACAACAGGGACAGGCGGAAGATTTGAAGATCGCCGCGGAGCATATTCTCAAAACCCGCGACAGGCTGAACAGACTGATCGCGGAATGCTCCGGGCAACCACTCGAACGGGTTGCGCGAGACACTGACAGGGACTTTTTCATGAGCGCCGATGAGGCGAAAGAGTATGGACTGATCGATCAGATTCTTCGTCCATGACGTGCAAAGAATCGTTATCGGCATTTATGCAACGCAGTCTCTATGGACCGAATGGTTATTATTCAGGGGAGCGCAGACGATTTGGCCGCGCTGGCGACTTTTACACCAGCGCACAGGCGTCGCCTCTTTTTGGCGCGCTATGGGCGCGCTTTGTTCTTCGTACAGTCGAACCGGCGCAGCCGCTGTGCATCGTGGAGTTGGGGTGCGGAGACGGCGACCTCGCCGTTTCACTACTGGACGAACTGATTCGGAAAACCGCCGGATCCGGTCGTCCGATTGTTTACGCGGGCATCGATCTCTCGTTGGTGGCCCAGTTACGCACCCGGAAGGTCCTTGAACAACTGCTGGAACGTTATCCTGGCGAGGCGGACCGCTGCTCATTGGCGACCGCAACTTCGGTGGCAGACCTGCGCAGAGAGACTGGAGAACGATATACATCCGGATTTGTAATCGCCAACGAGGTGCTGGACGCGCTGCCTTGTGATCTGGTTCGAGTGAGCGGCTCCAAACTGTGGCGATTGTGGGTTTGTGACGGGGAGGATGCCTGTGACTCCGAGACAGACGACACGGCGCCGGGTCCCTTTTTTGGTGATAGGTCCGTGACGCGGTTTGTTCCCACCAGTGATCGCGAACTCACTGAGTACGCGCAGCGATATCTGGCGCCCTGTGACGACGACTGTGGCGCGCTCGTCGCTGAAGCGCAGACAGGGATTCTCGCACTTGTACGCGATGTCGCCCACTACCTCCAGCCTCAGTATCTGGCCTTTATCGACTATGGTGGATATACACGCGATATCGTCGGCGCGGACCGCCCCGAAGGGTCTTTGCGCGCGTATGCTCGGCATCGACTGGTCGCCGATTGGATTGATTCGCCGGGAGAATGCGATCTCACATACGATGTCGATTTTACAGTATTGCAGGCTGCGTTTGCCGAGTGCGGCTATGAATCTGTCTCCGTCCGTCGCCAGGGGGCGTTTCTCATCGATATGCCAGATTTTATGGATGTCGTTCAGAGCGCCGCTGCGAAGGATCCGCGAGTTTTGCAGACACTGAAGCATGTGATCATGCCCGGCGCGATGGGAGATCGCTTTATGGTTGCTCTTGCAAAGAGGAAATGATCACATGTACCAACGCCGTGCCATCATCCCGGTTATCGCGGCGCCGCTGGTTCTTGTGTTGGAATCGGTCCATTTCCACCTTGTGTAAAATTGGCATGACTAAGGATATGCGTTCGATCTCAAAATACCCTTGACTACATTGACTGGCTTGTAGATATGGGGGAGTACTTGGTGAGGAAGTGGCAGACGATTCGACAGATGATCCTGCTCGGGTTCGAGCTTGCAACATTCTTCTGGGCGGTCAAACATGTCCGGCCCAGCCGCCGCGTAAAGACGGCTCTCATGCTGATCGGCGCGATGCGTGGCCGGCGTATGGTGTAAGCGCGAACGGATCAAAGGGGTACAGGGTGGCAGTATGAAAAAGGAGTGCTGTCGCAAAGCCTTTCATGCATATACATAGCCCTAGGGAGCCTCGGAGTTCGGGAGGGGTATATCACTGCATGAAGACGATGAGACAAGACGCTTGGACGGCCGAAGACGATGCGAAGCTGGCTGACATTATATTGCAACATATCCGGGAAGGCAGCACTCAGTTGGCGGCATTTGAAGAGGGCGCACAGTTTCTAAAGCGCACTCCGGCTGCTTGCGGATATCGTTGGAACGCCTGCGTACGCAAGCAATTCCTGGAAGCCATTGATTTTGCCAAGTTGGCGCGCAAAGAACATCGGGAAGAGCAGTCGAAACAACAGCAACCGGATCAGGATTCTGTGCCAGACAGTGCGCCTGCCATGGTGACATGGAATGCTGTCATGCGTTTTTTGCGCCAGTACAGACGAGACTTTACGGGGCTGCAGGCGCGCGTCAAACAGCTGGAACGAGACGCGGAATCGGCGCGCGGCGAAGTGGACAAACTGCGGCGCGACAAGGTGGAGTTGCTTGCACAGTTGCGCCGTCTATCCGACGAGCATCTTGTGATTAGCGAAGACTACAGGGCGTTGCTAAGTATTGTAGACCGCGCGAGGCGTAGACAATTGCTGGACGCGGGCAGCGAAAACGCCGAACAGCATAAGCTTGACGAGCAGGACAGAGGAGAATAAACTGCCATGTCCGAGTTTTGCGAAGCAAAATCTCGGCGCTTCGCAGCACCATCAGTGGAATGAAAAACCCGCTCGTCAGGATTCATATGCTGTGCCCGTGGCGAGTTCGGCGCAGCCGTGTCTGAGCAGGGGCACAGCATATGGATCCGGTTGGCAGGAGCAATCGGCAAAAGGGCGATGGTCATAAGACCATCGCCCTTTTAACTGCGAACAATGAAAGTCCATCCTATTTTTTCGCCTGTTCGAAATTGCTGGAAACCTGTGGCCAGTTGACAACATTCCAGAAGGCGCCAATGTAATCCGCCCGTTTGTTTTGATATTTGAGATAGTAAGCGTGTTCCCATACGTCAAGACCCAGAATCGGCGTGAGACCGTCCGTGATTGGGCTGTCCTGGTTGGCTGTGCTGGTTACCGCAAGATGGCCGCTCCCGTCGACTACCAGCCAAGCCCAACCGCTCCCAAATCGAGTAACCGCCGCCTTGGTGAAGTCTTCCTTGAATTTCGCGAAGCTGCCGAATGCGTGATTGATCGCGTCCGCGAGCGCGCCAGTCGGTTCACCGCCGCCGTTCGGGCTGAGCAGCGGCCAGAACAGGCTGTGATTGGCGTGACCGCCGCCGTTGTTGCGTACGGTCGCGCGAATCGCTTCCGGAACCTCATTAATATGGGCCAATATCTCCTCAACGCTCTTCGCTTGCCAGTCCGCGTGATTTTCGAGCGCGGCGTTAAGGTTGTTGGTGTAAGCAACATGATGTCCATCGTGATGAACGGTCATCGTTCTTGCGTCGATGTGTGGTTCGAGCGCGTCAGTCGCGTAAGGAAGTGCAGGCGTTTGAAATGCCATCGGTATCCCTCTTTCCACGATTATGTAATGGGCTGTGCGCCATGTCAGGTGAGGCACATCGCTCGTTCATTATAACATAATGACATATGCGTGCCGGTATCGGTTCGAAAAGCGCATCGACTGATGTGTATTCTGTCACAAAATCGTCAGGGAGTCGATTCGGTCGCAGGGATCCATACATATGGATTCTCCCCACGGTCTCGGGCAGCCTCGTATTTGACCGGAGTAAAATCCAGCCGAGTGAAAAAGGGATGGGATTTGCGGCGAACGTTCACCTTGATTGGACTGCCGAGTGATTTTGCAAATTCGACGAGTTGAGTTCCGTAGCCGCGACCCTTGTAGCCAGGAAGCACTTCGAGTTTCCACAGTTCGAGGTGATCGCGCGGGGGATCAAAATAACGATCGTACTTGGCGGAGATTGAATACAGACTCATGCGTGCTACAAGGGTTCCTTCTTCGTAAATTCCATAAAAGGGACTGTCAACACTATTCTCAATCATGTTTTCTTTAAGTTCATCCATCATGGACAACTCTTCAAGACCGGTCTCGCGAAAGCGCTTGAACTCTTCCAGTGTCCGGTAATTCACCTGAAGTCTCTGAACGTTTGACATGGGGGCACTCCTCCTCATCCTACTCCATTTTATTATACACCAGTGTTGTTCCGAACTGCGGAAATCCGGGGATCCGTACATAGAGCCAGTGGTGATTAGGAAGATTATGGGGAGCGCAAGGGTGGTGGAGCATGTTGTCGAGAATCACGTTTGGCGGATATATTCTGTCGCTGGGATTGTCCTTCAGTCTGCTGTCTGGATGTTATGATCGCGCGGAACTGGAAGAGCAGGCGTTTGCCGTGACTCTTGGCGTTGATCGAGCGAGTGGACATAAGGTTCAAGTAACCGCGCGGGTGGCTGTTCCGAGTAAACTTTCTGGTTCAAGCGGAGGGGCGGGTGGCAGTGGGAACTTTCAATCGGGCACACCGGTTACAACCGCTATGGGAAGAAATCTCAATGAGGCTATATTGATGATGAATGCAGGCATCGAACGGACGATCAATCTGTCCCATCTGTCCGCCGTCATATTTGGGAAATCGATGGCGAAAGAAGGGTTGCTCCCACAGTTGCGCACGCTTGTGCGTTATCGGGAATTTCGTCGCACGTTGTATGCGTTTGTGGCCGACAGCAGCGTAACGGACATCTTTCTTGGAGACAGGCCTGTACTCGAAAGCTCTGCCACGCGCTTGGTCGAGGATCTGCACGATTCCAGCCGTCGCACCGGATACGCGCCTTCAGTGCAGGTGCACGAGTTCATTGGCGCACTTGAAACACCGAACGAGGACCCGGTGCTACCCATATTAAGCGAGAACAGACAGGTCGCGAAGGAGAGCAAGAAGACTGCGGGGAGCGGCAAACACATGCAAAAGGATCGATTGAGTACTGACGCGGGCAAGATCAATCGAGCCGGCGGCAATCCTGTCGAGTGCGTGGGCGCGGCAATTTTTCGCGGAGACAGGATGGTCTGCGCGCTAAGCGGTGAGGAAACCCGTCTGTTGCAGTTTCTCTCCGGCACCCTGAGAAGGAGTACGTACACGATTGCATCGCCGACGGGGCAAAAGGGGTATCTGAGTCTCAATATACGCGATGCGGAACCCATGAGCGTGAAGGTGAATCTGTCCGCCGGGCGGCCAAGTCTGCGCATCAACCAGGTATTTGAAGCGGAACTCCTGGGCGATCAGACTGACGCGTCATTTGTCGACGCTCACAATCGCAAGCTCCTGGAAACCCGTGTGGCTCGATCTTTGTCCCTTTCGGAAACAGCACTGATCAGAAAGTTGTACAACAAGTATCGGGTGGACCCGTTTCGGTTTTTCCGATACGCGCGCGGTCAGTTCTCGACGTATGATGAAATGGCGCGGTATGATTGGCATCGCCAACTGCCTCATGTCGCCGTGCAGGTGACTGCAAACGTGACGCTAAGGCGGCTGGGCACTCAGCTCGACCCCCAGTGACTCAGCGATGGCGACTGCGACTTCGTATGGAGGTTTCTGGTCATTCGTTTTACAATGCACATTACAATGCTGAGCGGCGGTGCATGCGAACACGCCGTCCGGTCATCGGATCAATCAGGGTGATCATACCGTCATCAGGCGAAGCAGGCGACGTCGTCGGGGGCGGAATCAACGGTGACGCTGCGCGCGGCCTTGTTTGCGCCGACGGTGGCGTCGGTGGCGCGCCAGGAATGGCCCGTTGCTGTGGCGAAGCCATTGGGGGCGTTACTGTCGCGGGGGCAGATCTGCCGGGCGGTGGCGGCGCCGTGTTCGCGGCAGACTGTGCCTGATCTGGCGCATGCTCCGTGTCAAGAACACCTTTGACCTGACTCCATATCGTTCCAGCCAATGCGCCAACAATTTGCAGCACGAACGGATTGTCCGCGATGGACAGAAGCGCCTCCGGGTCTTTGACCCCGTTTGGCCATACAGCGCCGCGAATGGCTGTCGCGATCTGCGTCAACAGGAGCAAATAGTTGTTCTCTGACAGATTGAGCATGCGGCTTTCCTCTCTAACACGCCTGCGGACGGCGACGGGCAGCCGTAATTGCGCAGTCTTGCTCTTGGAGCGAGTATTCATTCCATTCACATCCGTTTCATTTGGTAACTGGACATGCCAATCGTCAGGATTCATATGCTGTGCCCGTCGCGAGTTCGGCGTAGCCGTGTCTGAGCAGGGGCACAGCATATGAATCCGGCTGGCAGGAACATTTTCCGGGATAGACTTCCATGGCGCGGGCGCACTATTTGCCTTCATCTTATGGTTGGCGCACATTTACGGTGCGAAAGCAGCGTGAGGAGAAAGTACGAGCATGCCGGGGAATGGCCGTGCGAGCGCCTGCTTTTGCTCCGCATCTTTCTATCGAGTTTCCTGACGGCGGGGCAGAGAGAACCAGAGTTGATTCAGGTCGTCCAATTCCTCTTGTGTGAGTGCCCGTGCGGCAGTCGCGGCGAGGCTGTCTGTCAATTGCTCAGGTCGACTCGCTCCGATGATCGCAGACGTAATGCCTGGTTGTTGCGATACCCATTTGACTGCCGTTGTGGTCGCCTGCAGACCGCGTTCCTGACACCAGCGCCGATAACGTTCGACGGTTTCAAATGTGGTCTGCTGCCAATACCGCCCTTGATAAAGGGCGCCAGCGCCAGAGACGCCGCCGAGGGCGAAACGCGATCCTGCTTCGACCTCTTGACCTGGCTGATAGCGGCCTGTCAGCATACCGCCCGCGAGCGGGTTATAGGAGATGATGCCCACGCCTTCGTCAAGGCAGGCGGGAACCAGTTCATCCTCGATCATCCGAAACAGGAGGTTGTAGCGCGGCTGCACGCTGCTGATCCGGGTCAGGTTGCGAATGTCGGTGATGCCGAGCGCCTTTTCGAGTTGCCACGCACGCCAGTTTGAGACCCCAATGTAACGCACCTTGCCGGAGCGGACAAGATCGTCGAATGCTCGCAATGTCTCTTCTAACGGGGTTGCGGCATCAAATTGATGAGCCTGGTATAGATCGATGTAATCAGTGCCTAACCGACGAAGGCTGGCGTCCACAGCGTCCATGATATGCCTGCGTCCGAGACCGCCGTCGTTGGGACCGGCGCCCATCCGCCCAAAGCACTTGGTGGCCAGCACGACCTGATTGCGCTTACCCTGCAGCCATTGACCGACGATCGTTTCGGTGGCTCCAAGCTGCTCGATAGTTCCGCCAAGCGGATACACGTCAGCGGTGTCGATAAAGTAAACGCCAGCGTCAAACGCGCTGTCCAGAATGGCGTGTGATGTGGCGGGATCAGCCTGATTTCCAAACGTCATGGTGCCGAGACAGAGTTCCGGCACCTTTAATCCCGATCGACCCAGTATGCGAATATCCATAGTGCGCCTCCTCATCCGGCTGCTGCCCATACGATTGACTCCTTTAAATTATATAGCATTTTGAGTATTCCTTTCGAGGCCCGGAATCGCGGGCACGCGTGCGCCGGGCAGACCGTGGAGAGGAGTCATATATTGCGCCCGTCGCGAGTTCAGCGACAGCGCTGTCTGAGCAGGGGCGCGATATATGACTCCCACCGGCAGGAACGGTCCGGTCGATTTGTCGATTTTTCGGGATAGACTTTCATGCTGCTTCGCAGCACCAACAACCGGGCAGAAAAATACGCCTGCGGCGATTTTTCGGGATACCAAGACTTGATTCAGTGTGATACAATAAGCTGTCATACAAATGATTGTTTTTCGGGAGAGGACGAGTAACACAGTGAATCACCTACGCAATATCGGGATTATCGCGCATGTTGACCACGGCAAGACGACCTTGGTCGATCAGATGCTGCGGCAGTCAGGCGTGTTTCGCAGCAACGAGACTGTCCATGATCGCGTGCTTGATTCCAATGATCTGGAGAGAGAGCGCGGTATCACCATCCTGGCTAAAAACACTGCAATTGCTTATCAGGATTATGTGATCAATATTGTCGACACCCCTGGTCATGCGGATTTTGGCGGTGAAGTAGAACGGATCATGCAGATGGTAGACGGAGTGTTGCTTGTCGTTGACGCGTTTGAGGGGTGCATGCCACAGACGCGGTTTGTTCTGCGAAAGGCCCTGGAAAAGGATCTTGTGCCAATTGTGGTTGTCAACAAGATCGACCGTCCTTTATCGCGACCGCTGGAAGTAGTCGACGAAGTACTGGAACTGTTCATGGATCTTGGCGCCTCCGATGAGCAGATCAATTTTCCAGTCGTGTTCGCGTCCGCCATGCAGGGTACGGCCACCACTGACCTGAACCAGTCTCCACAGGATCTGCAACCACTGTTCGACGCGATTGTAAAAACGATTCCTGCACCGGACGGCGATCCTTCGGAACCTCTGCAGTGGCAACCCAGCATCCTCGACTACAGTGAATTTCTTGGCCGCATCGGGATTGGACGGGTGGCCCGCGGCAAGATTCGCGTTGGGCAGCAGGTCAGCGTGTTAAAGGCGGACGGAAGCGTAGCTTCCCAACGCGTCTCCAAACTGTATGGATTTCAGGGCCTGCGCAGGGTGGAAAGAGAAGAGGCAAGCGCGGGAGACATAGTCGCGGTTGCGGGTCTCGGGGATCTGACGGTTGGCGAAACTGTCGCCGATGTTAACCGCCCCGAAGCCCTGCCGAGCATTGCCATTGAGGAACCGTCTCTCCAGATGACGTTCCTGGTCAATGACGGCCCGTTTGCTGGTCGTGAGGGTGCGCATGTAACTTCGCGCAAGCTTCGTTCGCTCCTTTATGCGGAACTCGAAAAAGACGTAAGTCTCCGCGTGGAAGATACAGATTCACCAGACGCTTTTTTGGTCTCAGGCCGCGGTGAACTGCATCTGTCGATTCTGATAGAAACGATTCGGCGGGAGGGGTATGAACTGCAGGTCTCCAAGCCACGAGTGATCTACCGTCGCGACGAGTTTGGGGAACTGCTTGAACCCATTGAGCACCTGGTCATCGACGTTCCGGAGGAATACGTCGGAACAGTGATGGAACGCATCGGCATGCGCCGCGGCGATCTCTCGCAAATGGTGCCTGGAACATCAGGCACACGACTCGAGTTTCTCGTTCCCGCGCGCGGTTTGATCGGATTTCGCTCGGAGTTGCTGACGGCTACGCGCGGCTACGGAACCATGCATCATACGTATCACAGTCATCAACCCCACAAAGGGGACATTGAAGATCGGCAGAGCGGAGTGCTGATTGCCAGTGAGACCGGTGTTGCCACCGCTTACGCCATTCAGTCTGTGGAAGAACGCGGCGTGTTGTTTATCCTCCCGGGCACTGAGGTTTATGAAGGCATGGTCGTGGGCGAGCATGCTCGCGACAACGACCTCGTGGTTAACGTATGTCGCGAAAAACACATGAGCAACGTACGCTCGGCAACCAAGGAAGACACGACGCGATTAAAGACGCCAAGACTGTTGTCGCTCGAAGAGGCGCTTGAATACCTTGCCGATGACGAATACTGCGAGATCACTCCCAAGAGTATTCGGTTGCGAAAAAAGGTGCTCCGCAAGGGTGAACGCGAACGGGCTCAAAAAGTTGCGGCAACCAGCGTTCCCCGTTAAACGGGAGTGCACCGGCATCGTGTTAGATCACCAGTCCGCCGTTAGGGCTCAGGATCTGCCCTGTCATAAATGATGCGGCTGGACTGGCGAGAAATAAAACGACGGCCGCCACGTCCGCTGGCGTTCCGAGTCGACCAACTGGCGTCTCTTGGCTCAACAGCTTCAGGTCTTCACTCGACAGATGCGTGAGCATGTCGGTTTCAATCGCTCCGGGAGCCACCGCGTTAACGGTGATCCCGGACGGGCCGACCTCTTTGGCCAGAGCCTTCGTAAAGGCGATGAGTCCGCCTTTGGACGCGGAGTAAGCGACCTCACAAGATCCGCCGGCTATACCCCACACGGAACTGATATTGATAATGCGTCCATATCCTGCTTTGAGCATTCCCGGCAAAACGGCCTGCGCGCAAAAAAATGGCGCCTTTAGATTGGCGTTTAACAACTCGGCCAACATGGATTCATCGGTGTCGATAAACAGCCCGAAACGGGCGCGTCCGGCGTTGTTGACAAGGATGGAGGGAGGTCCCAGATGCAATTGCGTTTCCTGAACCAATCGTGTTATGGCGCCGAGATCGGTGACATCCGCCTGCACCGCGAGTGACTTGGCGCCATAGGATTGGCATTCACGGGCAACGTGTATGGCCTGTTCCCTGTTATTCAAATAGTTGACCGCCACCGCCGCCCCCGCTTTTGCCAACGTACGGGCGATGCCGGCGCCTATTCCCCGCGATGCTCCGGTAACAAGGGCTACTTGACCAAACAGTGGACAAGTCGTGGAAAATGGTTCGGATGGATCGTTCATGACTCGCACTGCGCCTCCTGCCTGTTCTGCGCGTTCGCATGTTGCTTTCCAAGATGATACCATACAGGTGAGCGAGTTTGATTGCTGCATGCAATGGCTCGCCGACTGGATGGCCGGGCCAGTCACGATACTGTGGAGACGTTGTTTTCCGTCTCTTGATTTGGGGGAGATGTACATACGTGCTAACAAAAGTTTTGGTGGCCAACAGGGGTGAAATCGCCTGTCGCATCATTCGCGGTTGCAAAAGCCTGGGAATCAGGACGGTGGCCATCTACAGTGAGGCTGACGCCTCCGCGCTGCACGTGTCTCTGGCCGATGAGGCTGTTCCAGCAGGGCCGTCTCCTGTCGCGCAAAGCTATTTGCGGGCGGACCACATTGTGGAACTGGCCAAGAGTGTCGATGCTGATGCCATCCACCCTGGGTACGGATTGCTGTCTGAGAACGCGAATTTTGCCAGACTGTGTCGGGATGCCGGTCTTGTTTTTGTGGGTCCGCCCGCCTCTGCCATCGAGGAAATGGGGAGCAAGGTCAGCGCGCGCGCCATGGCCGCCCGTGCGGGGATCCCTGTGGTACCCGGCACCGCTGGCGCCGTAGAGTCTGCGCAAGAGGCGGCGGAAGCTGCCCGGTTGATCGGATTCCCAGTGATGCTGAAAGCGTCTGCGGGCGGCGGCGGCATCGGGATGGTGACTGCCTACGACGAGGAAGCCTTGCTGCAGGCTTTTGAATCGTCGGTCAAACGGGTGAAGTCCTATTTTGGCGACGGAACCATGTATGTGGAGAAATACATTCCGCGGCCCCGTCATGTCGAGATTCAGATTTTGGCCGATACGCACGGCAACGCGCTTCATTTTGGGGAACGCGAGTGCAGCATTCAGCGCAGGCATCAGAAGATTGTCGAGGAGGCCCCTTCATCGGCCGTGACTCCGGAACTTCGCGAGCGCATTGGAGGGTCCGCTCTGCGTCTGGTTCAGGAACTCGGCTATACGGGAGTGGGCACTGTCGAGTTTCTGTTGGATGAAGACGGGCAGTATTACTTCCTGGAAATGAACACCCGGTTGCAGGTTGAGCATCCTGTCACAGAGGAAGCCTACGGGGTGGATCTGGTCGAGTGGCAACTGCGCGTGGCCGCCGGGGAACAATTGGCTCCCGAATTGTTTGGCAGAGAGCCCGCGCGCCACGCAATCGAGTGCCGTATCTGCGCGGAGGACCCTGTCCGATTCCTGCCGTCTCCGGGCTTGGTGACGACGTTGCGACTGCCGGAGGGCGCAGGGATTCGGCAGGAAATCGGCATTCGTGAAGGCGATTTCATCACCCCATACTATGACCCCATGTTCGCGAAAATGATCGTCTCCGGCGCCACGCGAGATGAGGCGTGCGCACGCATGGCTGAGGCGCTCGATCGGTATGAGGTGGCCGGAGTGAAATCCAACATCCCGTTGCTGTCGAGCATTATCCGCGACGAGGAATTTTTGCGCGGAAACACACACACTTCATTTTTGCGGGAACGGGGACTTACGTCCTCTGTGTGACAACCATTCTACCACGAGTGAGCGAGGAGTGAGCGAGCATGAAAACTGTCGCGTCCAATATGGCCGGCACTGTGTTCAAAATTTTGGTGTCTCCGGGCCAGGAGGTAAAAGCGGGGGATGACGTCGTCATCCTGGAATCCATGAAGATGGAGGTGCCGGTGGCGGCGGAAGTATCAGGCACAGTCGCGAAAGTGCGCGTGGGCGAAGGCGATTTTGTCAATGAAGGCGACATTATCGTGGAGTTGGAGTAGACATGAGACTGCCTGAACAGGTCAAGGTATGGGAGGTCGGTCCCCGTGACGGGCTCCAGAATGAACCGTCGGTCTTGCCGACCGCGGACAAAATCGCCTGGATTGACAGCTTGACGGACGCGGGGTTGCCGTTCATTGAGGTCTCGAGTTTTGTCAACCCCGCATGGATTCCACAGCTGGCTGACGCCGCCGAGGTGTTTGCCGGCATCCGGAAACGGCCGGGGGTCGTGTACAGCGCACTGGTGCCAAACGAGCGGGGGTTGGAGCGCGCTCTGGCGACGGGAGTGAACGCGATTGCGGTATTCATGTCCGCGAGCGAGACGCACAACAAGAGAAACATCAACAAGACGATCGCGCAAACGTATCCTGTGCTTCGAGAGGTGACGCGCACGGCAAAAGAACAGGGCGTCTTTGTGAGGGGCTATGTGTCGACGGTGTTTGGTTGCCCGTATGAAGGCGCTATAGCGGTCGATCAGGTATCGCGCGTGGCCTTGCGCCTGCTGGAAGACGGAGTTGACGAAATCTCGCTCGGCGACACCATAGGCGTTGCCACGCCCGCCGATACAGAGCGGGTTCTGGAAGCATTGTTAAAACATATCCCGACCAACCGTTTGGCTCTGCATATGCACGACACGCGCGGAACGGCGCTGGCCAACATCCTTGTCGGGCTTACGATGGGCGTCACGACGTTTGACAGCGCGCTCGGCGGGCTGGGCGGGTGTCCTTACGCGCCCGGCGCCTCGGGCAACGTGGCGACCGATGATCTTGTGTATATGTTGGAAGGCCTCGGAATTCTGTCCGGTATACGCAGCGAGGCGCTGGAGCGTCCGCTGGCTGAATTGAGACGCGTCGTCGGCCACTCGCTGCGCAGCCATGCGAGCGCCGTGCAGTTTTCGGATGGGGGGATGGAATGTGGCTCTGTGTAATCTCATCCACGAGGGTGACGCGCGGTTGATCCAGATCAACCGTGAAGAGGCCATGAACGCGTTGTCCACAGCTCTGCTGCGAGAACTGTCCGCTGCGCTGGACGCGGTTCGGGAAGATTCGCGCGCGCGCTGTGTGATTTTGACCGGGGCCGGCAGCAGGGCGTTCTGTGCAGGCGCGGATCTGAAGGAACGCCGCTCCATGAGCGAAGACGAGGCGCGACTTGCTGTTGGCCGAATTCGCGCAGTGGTGGAGGGCTTTGCGGATCTGCCTATACCGACGATCGCCGCTGTCCGCGGCGTAGCGCTCGGCGGTGGGCTGGAACTCGCTCTTGCCTGTGACCTTCGCGTGATGGCGGCGGATGCGACAGTGGGCCTGACGGAGACGCGACTGGCCATTATTCCGGGTGCGGGAGGCACGCAGCGACTGTCTCGCCTGGTTGGCGTAGCCCGCGCGAAGGATCTCATCTTCACCGGCCGCAGAATCTCGGGGCAGGAAGCGGGTCAATTCGGGCTGGCTCAGTACGTTGTGGCTGCGGATGATGTTCTGGCAGAGGCGCTCAGGGTGGCGCACACGATCACGGATGGCGGCCCAATCGCGGTTCGACAGGCCAAACTGGCGATTGATCAGGGCATTGAGGTTGCTCTCGAGGAGGGTCTTCTGATCGAACAAAGGGCGTACGAATCCGTGATCGGCACGAGTGATCGAATGGAGGGGCTGAGGGCCTTCGCGGAAAAACGCAAG
>JAJZEE010000145.1 GCA_021805735.1 Bacillota bacterium | reverse complement strand
AGATAGAACTCGGGTGGAATGTTCATAAAAAACTGTCTGATCAGAAAGACGTAAAAAGCGGAGCCAAAGAAAGCCGGAACGATCAGTGGGGCAAACGTATTAATCCATCCCAGCTTATAATACATAATAAACTGTGGCACCAGTAAAATTTGACCAGGCACCATTAGGGTGGACAGCATGATGATAAAAAGAACGTTGCGCCCAGGAAAGCGAAATCTGGCAAATCCATAGGCCACAAAAGCGCTCGAAAAAACGTTGCCCACCGTGACCAGCACAGAGATGGTCAGGGTATTGAGCGCGAATTGCCCAAACGGTAAAGAGGTCAACGCGATCGCAAAGTTGTTCCACTCTGCCGGATGAGGGATCCAGACCTGCGGAAAAACAAAGATTTGATCAGACGGTTTGACGGCGCTTGAGACCAACCAGAAAAGTGGAATGAGAAAACAGAAAGATGTTGCCATCAACAGAAGATAGATAAACAGTTTATAGATGCGCCTGCGCGCACCACCGGAAACCTGAACGCGGACAACTTGTGGTCTGGTCGCTGGCGCGGTTTTCACGAGGAAGATTCACCTCCGTAGTACACCCAGAGAGCAGAACTGCGAAAGACCAACAGAGACAGCAGCATGACGATCAGAAACAAAGCCCACCCGAGGGCGGACGCGTATCCCATTTGCAGTTCACTAAACGCTTTTTGATACAGATAGAGAGAGTAAAAGAGACCTGAGTTTGAAACGCCAGCCCCAGTACCCGTTCCCTGTCCAATCACAAATGCCTGCGTAAAGAAGCTGAATGCGCCCACTATCCCCATGACGAGGTTAAAGAAGAGCACGGGTGAGATCATTGGCAACGTGACGTGCCAGAACTTTGCCCACACTCCTGATCCATCGAGCACTGCCGCCTCATACAATTCGGCGGGAACATTTTGCAGACCGGCTAAGAAGATCACCATCCAGGTGCCGAGGCCCCAAACGCTCATGATCACATAGCCCGGCACCGTGGTTTGCGGCGTCAGAAACCACTGCGGTTGCGGCAATCCGATCGTCCTTAAGAACGTGTTCAGAATCCCGTACGCCGGGTTAAGAATCCAGATCCAGAGCATGGAGATAGCCACTGGAGGAAGCAGCGCCGGCAGATAAAAGATCGTTCGGAAGAGGGGCATGAATCGCACATTTTGATTCAACATAATGGCCAATACAAGTGCGACGATGAGATCGACGGGCACGGCCAACAACGCATAGTAAAAGGTCACCTGTAACGACAGCCAGAAATTTGAATCCGCAAACATTTGCGCATAGTTTTGAAGTCCAATGAATTGCGGCGGAGAAAGAAGGTTGTAGTTAGTCATACTGATAATCAGGGATGCGATCAATGGCCCTGCGACAAACACGATGAACCCTATAATCCAGGGTGAAATAAACAGGTATCCCATGGTTGTTTCCCGGCGCGGGCGCCTGATGACTTTCTGCATTGGCATCGCCTCCCTGTGGCGGGGCCCCACTCATCGGGGGCCCCGCTTGCCAACATGGATCAGCCGTTAGGATTCTTCAAATAGTTGTTCATGTCGATTTCCGCTTTTTGGGCAGCCGCTTTGGCACTCGAGGTGCCTAACAGAATCGGATCATACAGGTCGTTGGTCTCGATGTTGTAGTAGTTGGTCATGTTCTGCATTGGGCGCAAAGAACGCGCGAATTTCATCGAGTCGAGAATGATCGGAATCCGTACTGCCGGGATGTGCCCGCCCGGAGCAGAGTTGACGTAGATACTTTGCAATTTCTGCGCAAATTGCCTGATCGGGGGCACCACGTGTGTATGCGCATACGCGGTCAATATATCCAGGTACGCCTGGACCACCAACTTCGGATTGGCCACCTTCGCATTCACCGCAATCTCCGCGACGTAGTCGCCTGTCACTTGCTGCGTTCCGCGAGGTATCGGCGCAATCGACGTGTTGATCGGATGGTTGCCGTAAGTGTAATTGCCGTCATTGGCGCCGCCGAGGAACATGGCCACTTTGCCTTGCCGGAACAGGTCTTCGATGTTCAGATTCTCGATCTGCGCCTGTGAGGGAATGATTTTGTCTCGCACCATCGTTTGCATGAGCTCAATGCCCTTCAAATCGGCCGGGCTGGTTAGCTCGGCCTGGGTTCCCTTCGAGTTAAACATGTGACCGCCATAAGACCAGATGTATGTTTCCAGCGGCGGCCAACCACTGGCTTGCAGGTACCCGAACTGATGCTTGGCGGGCACTGTCAACGCTTTCGCGTCACGCAGAAACTGGGCCCATGTCCAATTTGCGGTCGGCATCGGTAGGTGCGCGGCCTTAAACAATTGCGGGTTGTAATACATAACGTAGGGCTGATCGATGAAGGGCAGCCCATAATATTGCCCGCCAATACTGTCCCCAGCCAGGGAAGCAGGGTAGTAGTTTTGCGGGTTCGCCGCTAAGTACTGTTTCTTTAACTGCTGCAAGAACGGATTAAGATCAAGCAGGGTGTGATTCGCGGCAAATGAAGAAACGAAGCCATAGTCCACGTAAAAGAAGTCAGGAGCATCCCCGGCGGCCAGCTCTGTCAGCAGCTTCTGATCATATCCCGAAGGCGGTGTGTATACTGGTTTGATGATAAACTTGCCGCGATTCTCTCGGTTGATTTCATTCAACAGCTTCACATGACCGGGATGAGTCGACCAAGGAACCCACGAACCAAACGTGATGACCGGCACGTTTTTTGCCGCCGCGGGTTTTGCCGCCGCAGCCACTGGGGAATAGCCAGCCAGAAGTGAAAGCGATGAGAGAACTGCGGCAAACGAAAGTAATCTTGTCTTTTTTGACATTTGTATTATTCTCCCCTTTTTTGGTAGATAAGCAGATCACATTTGCAAAATGAGACTTTCACTCCTCCTTCCACATGATCCATTCTGGAGCCGGAGCGAACACCTTCACGATCAACCGGTCGATGAAATCGCGCCTTGACCAGCTCTTCTCAACAACCGATGAAATCGGGTTAAGCGCTTCCATACCCATCACCGAGTCCCCAGGCATACACCCCTTAGAAACGAGTCGAAAAATTTCTTTCAGTCTGTACATAAGTATATGGTCGATAGATTATGCTGTCAACAGTTTTTCTAGCCAATGAGTTGCGTATGATCGTACACATGTTGAAGCACCAGCGCAGCCGCCCCGATGGCCACAGCGCTGATGCCAAAGCTTGTAGGGATGACGTCGACCCCGCTGTTGTAGCAAAGTTTTCGGACGCGCTCCTGGATCTCCCGAACCATATACTGTGCAGAAAGAAGGGTTCGTCCGCCTAAAATCACTATGTCAGGATTGAATATCTGCATGAAATTAAAAATGCCGACGCTAAGGTATGAGAGTCCTCGATCGACCACTTCGCGTTCCGGACTCCTGCCTTCAATTGCTTGCTGAATGATCGTGAGCATGTTCTCCCCCTGATCGACGTGACGCGCCTCGCGAACGGCGGCCATCATCGCATACGCGGACGCCGCCGTATTGACACACCCTCTCCGTCCACAGCTGCAAATTGCCCCATTCATATCGACGATGGTATGACTGAATTCGCCAGCCTGGTTTTTCGCGCCGCAATAGATCGAACGATGAATGGCCATGCCCGCGCCCACGCCCGCATCCGCGAGTACAAACAGGATATGGTGAAAATCGTTTCCCAGCCCAAACCACGTCTCTCCCAGCGCCGCCGCGTCAGCGTCATTGGCTAAAAAAGCCGGTATGCCGAGTTGACTCTGGAAGAGTTCCACGAGTTGCACCTCATGCCACTGCACGCCGATATCGTCGGTCGCAAGCAACTGCCCCTTTACCGGATCGAGCGGACCCGGCGCCGCGACGCCGACACCGATTACGGCAGTCAGATCGAGTCCGGAACGGACGATAAAACGGCCGACAAATTCAACCAGTTGACTGGCATTCGTAAGGGAGGCGACTTCAATCTCCTCCTCATGGATCACCTCACACAGTAAGTTCACGCATACGAAACGAGCGTACACTCGCCCCAGTTCAACTCCGATCGCCCCAGCCGCATGGGCGCGAATCTGCAAGAGTATGGCGGGACGACCACCGGTTGAATCGTCCGGGCCTATCTCTTCCAGCCACCCCTTCTGCAGCAAAGTGTCCACAATGCGCATCACCGTTGGCGTAGCAATGCGAATCTCTCGACCCAAATTGGATCGCGAAATTTTCTTGTGCAGTCTAACCGTATTGAGAATTCTTCTTTCGTTCAACTGACGCAACAAAGGGGATCGAGTTTCCAGTTCGGACATAGGAGCACCTGTCTTTCAGCGGATTAGTCTTCATGGTCCAAAAAGGGATCGAGAATGCGCAGTTTGTGGGCCTCACAGTCATTGACCCCTGCGTAAAGATCCGCATGACCATCGCCCAAGCGCACCAATCCTCCCGGAAAGATGACATCCCGCAGGTCGGGCCGCTTATAGTTTTGCACATTGATGAAACTGCCGCTTGCGGCAATGACCTTGATAGAGGTTGCATGTCTCTCGGCGTCAGATCATCCAAACAATCAATGACTGCAAACCCAATCTCCGCTTTGCCGCCAAAACCCCTGCCTTTCGGCCTTGTAAAGACACCGATGCGCTTGTCCGTCAGTTCCACCAGCCGGATGTCCTTCATCCCTTGCAGCCCAACAGCGCACAGGCGCAGGTCGCGAATGTTTTTTCCGCGATAAAACAGCGTTCGAAAATCAAGCTTGCGAGGGTCAGTAAAGCGTCTCCAGATCTCCACGCCGCCAAACACCAATTCGCCCTGAATGGTGGCAATGAAGGGATCCTGTAATGAGGAAAACCGTCTCGTTCCCGTTCGTGGTAACCAGACCCCATCGCGCTGTACAAAGAATACCACCTCAGAATCCTCGCTGTCACGCGCCTCCACCCTGCTCCAATCCGTGAGTGGTAAACTCGGCAAACAAATCCCGAGCGCTTCGGGCTCCCGGAGCAGGTTTCATGTACGCCCTGTTCAACGCAACCCAGCCTCTCCCAAATTAACTTATTTCCATACTGTTTAAAAGTATATACTCGGTTGATTGTAAGTCAATCCCCCGCGACTTCACTTCAATGCGGCGCCGCAACCGCAAGCTATAACCATACAGACCTCCCGCGTCAATGCAGGTCTTCTTACCGGCCATATACTCTAGACCAACACCCATGTTTGCGACTGCCGAATCTCCATCCCACCCGCCCCTTCCGAGGTCAGGCGGTCGTCGCCTTCAGCATCTGCATGGGGGAGTTGATCACCCTTTCCTCCAACGTATACTTATCACAAACCGCCGCGCCACACGCCATCACCTGCGCCAACACATCCTCCCGCGCTTTCCATGGTATCCGGGCCAATTCCTCCTGCCCCCATCCGACGCCCAAGAACATCTGATTGATCATCACGGGATCCCAATACAACGCTCGACTGTTCACAGTACGGAATTGCATCTGCCCCAATCCCGCCTGTTCCCAAGCTTGCGCCATCTCCGCATCGGAAATCAAAAAATCGTCCGGTTTCTCTCTGCGATCTCTTGCCGCCAACGCCAACAACGGCGCGAACCACTCTCTGAAAAAGGGAATATCGAGGGATACCGGCAACGGATAAAAGCTGGCCACGATTCCACCCGGCTTCACCACACGTCGCATCTCCGCCAATGCTTGCGCCAGATCCGTAAAGTGCAAAAAGGCGACACCCACAACCGCATCGAAAGTTCCATCCGCAAATGGCAACTGTTCCGCGCCTGTTTGAACAAACTCGACCCAGTGCGTCCCTCTTTCCCGGCCCTTGGCCATCGCTTTGGCGATCATGCCCCCGGCCGGTTCTGTCGCGACCAACCGTCCAGATGGGCCCACACGTTCCGCCAGTCCGCCGTCAAACGTGAACAGGCCGTCTCCGCATCCCAGTTCCAGTACCGTCATCCCCGGCTCTATCCCCGTCCATACGCAGAACTCCTGGCGCTGCGAAACCCAGTCCGGCAGTACGGCCTTGGCCAACTGCTCAAAATTAGGCAACAGATTGAAGTTTGACAGGTGGAGTTGCCGCACTCGATGTGCCATATAACCCGTCTCTGTAAGAAACTGCTCGGTCTCCCGAAAGGTGTTCATCCCCTTGGCGGTCAGCATGACCATCCGCTGCCCATCCACCACCTGCACCAGATAATTGCCGAGCAGCACTCCGATGGTCAATTCATCACTGAGGGAATAATCCACCCACGGTCGATGCCAATGCCCAAGAACAAAGATCCGTTCGGACATCTGACCATAATGCGCCAGCGCCTGGTGATTCTCATATTGGGTCGCCAAGCCATATAGGTTCACCAAAGTCGCGAGATCATAATCGCGGCAAAACTGCTGAACCAGCGCGATGGCCCGTTGCGCCAGTTCTTCGGTCACCTCCGCTTGCCCCATCTCGCCGTGCGCGAGCCACACCGCCGTTGAGGCGCATATTTCATACAAGGCAGTTCTGGATAGACGGGGCATTACGGGGAGTTCTCCAAAAGCCTTGGTTTGCATCTCTTCCGTCCAGTGCGAATCGGTATAGTCTTGCGCCGCTTCATCGATGAGAAAGAAGATCTGCTCATCAAACCGTCGATTCTCATTGAGACCCGTCAACCAAGGACTGATCACCAACCCGCGCTGGAGAAAATCGAGCATGATCGGTTGCCATTCCGCCAATGTCGTCATCCGAAACTTCCCCTCCCGATGAACCGTTTTTCCAAACAGCGACATGTTCCAATTTGATTATTCTCCATCAAATCCAACTATCCTCTTTCTCCATTGATCCAAGTCACGGGTTGAAGTTTCACACTTCGAACACCCGCAGCCTCTGCACTTCCATACGATTCCGCTGCCATCATGGGGTGCCACGTGTTGTTTGTCTCGAACTAATTTCCTCCCGCTTTCGTAATATGTCCTATCACACAGTACGAAGGGAGGTTAGACTCATGGCTGCTCCTTTGCCATCGCCAACGCTGATCCACCACGTTGTGTTTTTCTTGTTGAAGTCGGGGGTCACAGTCACTGGCCGGTTATGTGCCATTCATCCTACACTGGGAACGATAACGGTCAGAACCTTGACGGGCAAGAAATCATACGCTTTAGCCAACATCGTTGGAAAAGTGAAGAGGTTCCCAGCGTGCTGACCCACAGACTCGGCACTCACAGACCTGGGGATATGGCAACAGCATCCGAACTCAGACGAGTTTTGCTTGAAAAGCCACCGTCGTAGATTTACTTGGCGCAAAGTTCCGAAGACTCCACAGTGATCAACAAAAAGTGGCGGTTACTAATACCGTCACTTTTTGTTGAGTATCGCTGCAAAAGACGCCTATCGCCATTTGGAGACGCCCCTCATCTCGTTCATACCAACTGCAAGTAGAAATCAAGTGTGCGATCTACCAGTGTCGCAACCAGCGACACAAACGCCGACACGTCTCCAGTTGTATGTGAGCGGTCCAGGGCCGAATAGTATTCGGCCCTGCTCTCTTTCTCAATCACAATGGGAGGGTAACCACTCTTCATTAACTCAAAATTGAGCAACAGACGCGCCGTCCTGCCATTGCCGTCGATGAAGGGATGAATTTTCACGAAATCGCTGTGCACAGCCGCTGCTCGTTCAATCGGATGCCGCTTCAGTCCATCGGTCTCATACCACTTTACGAATCGCTCCATCTCACTCTGGACATGTACGGCATCAGGCGGGATATGCTGCGCACCGCTGATTACAATGTTTTCCTTGCGATATATACCAGCGTGGTCATCGTCAATACCTCTCAGAATCAGACGGTGAATACTTCTTATTTGCCACTCCGACAACCGCGCCTCCTTTTGAACGATCTCCAGAACGTACAGGATCGCTTCCCTGTGATTGATCGCTTCCAGGTGTTCTTTGATCGTCTTCCCGCCAACGGTAATGCCCTCAAGGGCAACCTTAGTCTCAGACAGCGTTAACGTATTGCCCTCAATCGCGTTGGAGTGATACGTCCAGTTAACGATGAGATGCTCCTCAAGACTGCGCAGAGTGTGGACAGGCAAGGGCCTCTTTTGATCGAGCAGTTTTTTCTTCTCGTC
>JAJZEE010000144.1 GCA_021805735.1 Bacillota bacterium | reverse complement strand
TTATCCCCGCTACCATTCAATTGGCTGGCGCGGAGATCGAACTCGTGCCAACGATATCTCGGGAGGTGAGATTGCGTCGGGCAATTGCAGGGGTCAGGGGTTCGTACGATTACATTTTGATTGATTGCCCGCCTTCTTTGGGCCTTCTTACCATCAATGCGCTGACGGGTTCTGATTCTGTGGTGATTCCCATCCAGTGTGAATACTACGCCTTGGAGGGATTGAGTCAGCTACTCAGCACGATTCGGCTTGTGCAAAAACATTTGAACACATCGTTACAAATCGAAGGTGTTCTGTTGACTATGCTGGATGCCCGTACAAACCTGGGAATTCAGGTGATTGAGGATGTTAAGAAGTACTTTCGGGAGAAGGTATATCAAACGATCATTCCTCGCAATGTGCGACTGAGTGAGGCTCCGAGTCACGGCAAGCCGATTCTTCAATATGACCCGCGGTCTCGCGGAGCGGAGGTATATCTGGACCTTGCCAAGGAAGTGATCGGCAGTTGAAGGCAAAGGGCGGATTGGGTAGAGGCTTGGAGGCGCTTATTCCACAGATCGCCGATGGCAGCGCGGATGATGTCGTTCGGATTCTGGTCGCTGATTTGAAGCCGAGTCCGTACCAACCCCGTCGGGAGTTTGACCTGGAGAAACTGCAGGAACTTGCGGACTCCATTCGTGAACACGGAGTGCTTCAGCCTATTGTCATACGGAAAGGGTTGGGTCGCTGGTACGAGATCATAGCTGGCGAGCGACGCTTTCGCGCCGCAAAGCAACTGGGTATGGAGACGATACCTGCTCTTGTCAGAGATATCACGGATCGACAGGCGATGGAGATTGCGCTCATTGAAAATCTCCAACGTGAGGATTTGAGTCCGATTGAGGTTGCGGAAGCGTATGCGAAGATCATGGAGCATTTTGAATTGACGCAGGAGCAACTGGCAGTTCGGGTTGGACAGAGTCGACCTCATGTGGCGAACTTGTTGCGGTTGCTGTCTCTTCCTCCTGATATTCGGGAGCATGTTTCACGTGGAACAATTTCAATGGGCCATGCTCGGGCGCTCCTGGCACTACCAGATGCGCAGGCCCAAAGAGCCGTTGCAAAGAAAATCGAAGTCGAAGGGCTAACCGTGAGGGCGGTAGAACAACTGGTTCAACGACTTCAGAATGTTTCACGTGGAACGTTCCCCAAAAAGCCGCCGCCTAAAGTTTCGCCAGGTCTAAAGGTGTACGAGGATCAACTAAGAGACATTCTCGGCACCTCCGTGCGGGTGCAGTCGGGAAAGCAAAGAGGGAAGATCGAAATCGAGTATTTCTCCCTCGAAGACCTGGAACGGATCATGCAAATTCTTCGTCCACCCCATTGAGCCTGTTCGGGACTGTCCGAGAGATCCAAAAAAAGAGGAATCGGTTTGATTTATTTGAACAATGCAGCGTCGTCCTGGTCCAAGCCTCCAGGTGTGCCCGAGGCCATCGCCGATTGGGTGTCTAACAATGGAGCGATTCCCGAACGAACTGGCCACAAAATGGCGCGATCAGCCGGGCGTATAATCACAGATGCCAGAACCGAGATGGCGCATTTCCTCGGGCTACTTGATCCAGACCGCTGAACTCCCTATCATCGAATGCTCCAGCGTTTGGGCCGGGACGGTATCAGGCTGGAACAAGAAACACTCCAGGCATTGCCGGGCTTTTGGCAGGCCTGCGGTTTGTCGTGCAACAAACGCCGAAACCCATATGGGATCATGACGTTGCGCTCACCGCCTATCTGATCGAGGAACTGCGAAACATCCCGGCGGGTACGGTCATTGACACTGCCAGACCCTTCCCGCGATTGCCGATCGCGTCATTTCAACTCGAGGGGTACCTGCCAACTGAACTTGCCCATCTCTTGGATGAGCACTATGATATCGCTGCCCGACCGGTTTCCGATTGCTCTTCCCATGCGCATATGCAGTTGAGAACTGCGAACATTAACGGAACGGTCGGAGCCAGCATCGGTTACTTCAATGCGGAACAGGACATAGGTATTCATCTGGCTGCCGTAAAGGAACTGGCAAGTAGTCGCGAGTGATTTCAGAAAGAGAGGGCTTGTCATGTTTCTTCTTGGCCCCATCGTGAATACGATAGCCATCCTCCTTGGAACTCTAATTGGAACCCGACTTCGGGGTATGCCCGACCGTATGAAGACCACCGTTCTACAAGGCCTGGGCCTTTTTGTCATCACTTTGGGGTTGTCCATGGTCCTTAGCGCACCGGGAGGAGATGTGATTTACATTGTCCTGTCCGTCGTTCTCGGTGGTGTGCTGGGCGCATGGTGGAATATCGAAGCGATGCTTGAACAATTTGGCGTTTGGTGCCAGTCCAAGTTTAAGAGTGGGGAAACACGGGTAGGGGAAGCTTTCGTCTTTGCCAGCCTCGTCTACGGAGTCGGATCGATGGCGATTCTGGGAGCTATCCAAAGCGGATTGAGTGGGCAAAACACCATTTTATATACGAAGAGTCTGCTCGACGGGTTTTCGGGGATCATCTTCACCACGGTTATGGGGCCCGGCATCGCATTGTCGGCCATCCCCATTTTTATCTACGAGGGCGGAATTGCGACCGTTTCCCACTTCTTCGGCGGAAACCTCCACTCTGTACCCATTACTGCCGACGTCACGGCGGTCGGTGGCATTCTGATCCTCGGCATCGGTATCAACATTCTTGAAATAAAGCGCATTCAGGTTGCCAACCTGCTGCCGGCTATGCTTGTGGTCGCCATCGTACGCTGGCTTTCCATACATGGCACTGCATTGATCGCTGGATTTAGCCATCTGTGAAACGGGGTGCACGCATATGTTCTCAACACTGACTTCCAACATTTCAAACGGTGAGCTTGTCATCGGTGTCTTGACAAGTTTCATTCTCGTCATTCTATCCCTGATTATCGCCGCAGTGACAGGCGCACGAACGGCCAGGTTGAAGAAACGCTATAAGGCTTTGGTGCAGGGAGAAACCGGTCAGGATTTGGAGAAACTGATCATGGCCAATCATGAACAGGTCGCGCAACTCGAACGGGAGGTGGAACGGTTCAGACGTATCGTCGAGAACCACGAACGGCGCCTGCAAGTGGCAACAACCACGGCTCACGTTGTTCGCTACAACGCGTTTGCCGAGAATGGCAATGACCTCAGTTTCTCACTGGCTCTCCTGAATGAAAAAGGTGACGGGGCTGTGTTGAGCAGCATATACGGCCGCGATGAATCACGAGTATACGCCAAACCCGTCGAAGAGCGAAACTCCACATACACGCTCACGGCAGAAGAAAAAAAGGTCATCGAGGCTGCCGTGGACAGTCAAAAACGCGAACGCTGATCGGTTTGCGCCAATCCCACTTCTCTGTCCATGCTATCGCCTGAACAGCGCGTGGAAGCGCGTAATGGGCGTTCGCGAAGCGGTCCGAATGTCTGTGGCCGTTGCCGAATGCAATCGTGACTCTGTCTCAAATATTGCCCCCGCCACGGCATCGGCGATCACATTAGCCATCTTGAATACCATACTGAGCCTTGTGTTTTGCAGCACGAAGTACTCCATACACCCACCAACATTCACGATTCCAGTGATGTGGACGTCGCCCACGGCCGGCAGGCGCTTATGAACTCCGGCGCCCGGCTGCAGGGCCCCTTGGGCCAGTGTGATCTGCCCGACACTGGCGGCCTGACCCAGACAGGCGTCGACCGCCACGATATAGGGTCTTGGAACCATACGGGTTACAAGTTGAATCGTCTCTTCCAAGTTGACGGCGTGGATAGGGTTGTCGAGAGTTCCGAACAACTTTATACGATCATTTCTCTCGGTCACCTCAGAGCCCACAAGGGGTCCAAGAGCGTCGCCGGTTGAACGGTCCGTTCCAATACACATCAACACAACAGACGCGCCAGCAGGCTTTGCCATCAGGTGCTCATGTAAAACGCGCGTCAATTGGAACGTTGCTTCCGCATCATCATACTTGACCCGAAACGGAGTCTTCAATTTTGGCCCATTTAGCAAGTAGCCCATCACATCCTGCTGAAAGGTTGATAGTACAGTATGTGACCGGAAAACGGCAAATTATACCCATGCCAAGCATACAATTCAAGATAATCCTGAAAGACAGGCTAGAAGGGGAAGGGGTCAATGATAGACCTGCTGATCATTCTCATCCTCAGTTGGCTGGCCCTGTTTGGGTATGTCCTGGGAGGAACGAGGGCGCTCATCTACGTCTCAGCGGTGGTCGGGGCCAGTTATGTTGTCACGGAGGTCTTTCCGTGGTTGCGGTTGATCGGATATGATTCGACGGTTCATGGAGACTACCTGAATTGGCTGAACCGTATACTGCGACCCATTCTGCCCGCGGCAAAGAGCGGAGTTCATGTCGTCCTGTCCGCGAGCGCGTCGCTCACAGCGAGTGCTGACACCGCTCTACATATTGCGTACCGACAAGTGTCCGCGGGCGCCTATGCGTTGTGTGTTCTGTTTGGACTCCTGATGGCGGGCAAGTCACTGGATACGGCATGGTCACATTCCATGGCGAAGCATTCACGCGCTATGCCCGGAGTGTTCATCGGACTGCTGGCGGGCGCGTATCTGTCAGCTCTCACCCTGCACGTCATTGGGGTGTCTGCGTGGTTGACGCACTCCGAACTGCTGGGTTCGGAACTCTATCGATCGTTACTGGTACATGCGTGGACTCATGTCTTAACCCATGGTATAGTCGATTAAAACATTGAGGACAGCGTTATGGGGGCAGTCTAACGGTATGGAGAAGATCTTTCGCCTTGGCGACGTCGTGACAATGAAAAAACCACACCCATGTGGAACGAATGAATGGGAGATCATTCGAATGGGTATGGACATCCGGATCAAGTGTATACGGTGCGGACGAAGTGTCTTGATGCCCCGCAGAGAATTTGAACGTTCCCTGAAAAAAGTCATTCGCTCGATGACGGCGCTTGATACTACGGACTGAAACTGACTGCCCCAGGGTGAGAAATTTCTTGGGAAATAGCGACATTGAGCGGCATAATAAGCCTTATCAGTGGGCAACGTTGCAACGTCCTCTGATAAAGCTTATTCTAAAATGAGCCTCAAACACGACACTCATATCACTCGATGAGCGGCAAAAATGCCTTTTGACTTGCGTAATCTATCGCGCAATGCCCGTAACTTCTTGCGCATATTGTTCACCTCATTTGCATTCAGCGTGTGTATTGTGTGTTGCCTTCGTATGAATTATCCAAAGCTGCTATTTATCCATACGGATCGCTATGGTGAAAGCGGCGCAAATCAGTATAATTTGGAGTGAAAGACATGCCTTTAAGAGCAGGGATAGTCGGACTGCCAAACGTAGGGAAATCGACACTGTTTAATGCAATCACCAAGGCCGGAGCCGAGGCTGCCAACTATCCGTTTTGCACGATCGATCCGAATGTAGGAGTTGTGGAGGTTCCCGATGACCGCCTGCAAGCCCTTGCCGAGATCGTTCACCCAGCCCGGATTGTGCCGACTGCATTCGAATTTGTTGACATCGCCGGCCTTGTTAAAGGGGCAAGTCGAGGGGAGGGCCTCGGTAACCAGTTTTTGGCGCACATCCGCGAGGTCGATGCCATCGTCCATGTGGTCAGGTGCTTCTCAGATAATGATATCACACACGTGGCGGGTAAGGTAGACCCAGAAGCCGATATTGAAACAATCGACCTCGAATTGATCTTCGCGGACATGGAAACGGTGAGTAAACGACTCGACAGGACACGACGACAGGCCAAAAGCGGAGAGACCAAAGTGCGCGAGGAAGTTGCGACCTTGGAGTATGTCCTAAATCACCTGGAGGAAGGTCATCCAGTTCGTCACCTGCAACTCACGACCGAACAGGTGGAGATTCTTCGGGATTTACATCTGTTATCGCAAAAGCCGGTTCTTTATGCGGCCAATGTCGCCGAGTCCGAGGCTGCCCAAACTGAGTTGCCGCTCGTCGAACCCGTCAGGCGGATGGCCGAACGCGAAGGCACTCATGTGGTTGTCATCAGCGCTAAAGTCGAGGCCGAAATCGCGGAACTCGAAGACACGGACAGAGAGCTCTTTCTTGCGGAACTTGGTCTGAAGGACTCGGGCTTGGATCGCCTCATTCGCGCATCCTATGACATGCTGGGGTTAATAACATACTTTACGGCCGGGCCTGCCGAGGTCAGGGCGTGGACAGTGAAAAAGCAGACAAAAGCTCCGCAGGCTGCAGGCGTCATTCATTCCGACTTTGAGCGAGGGTTTATCCGGGCCGAGGTGGTAGGTTTTTCAGACCTTGTTGCGACCAGATCCATGGCCAGCGCGAGAGACAGTGGGAAGTTAAGGCTTGAGGGCAAAGACTACATCGTGTCGGATGGAGACGTCATGCACTTCCGGTTTAACGTGTAGTTATCGCGCCTGTTCACCTGTTTGAGACAGTGGCATGTTGTGCAGTGCTATGGTACAATATCACGATGTGAGCGAACAGCTCTCCGTGCGTCGTCAAAGACGCACAGGACAACCTGCCGTCCTTGCTCCGTAAAATCGGGGCCGTAGTCCATAAGGAGGTGAAATGAAGTGCGCCAATACGAAACATTGTATATCCTGCGCTCCGACCTCGAGAGCGAAAAGACCCAGGAACTGGTTGAACGATTCAAGGGTCTGGTCTCCACTCATGGCGGAGAGATTGAAGATGTCAACGAATGGGGAAAACGCCGACTGGCTTATGAGATCGACGAGAAACGCGAAGGTTATTATGTTCTGATGAAGTACCAAGCTGCAACAGACTTTACTTCAGAGCTAGAACGCCTGTTTAAGATCAACGATGATGTGTTGCGATACCTGACAATCCGCGTTGATGAGTCTTAAGGGCGCTAGAGGACACTGGGAGGCCTCGGGATGTTAAACCGTATTATCTTGATCGGACGCCTGACTCAGGATCCTGAATTAAGGTACACTCCTTCAGGATCCGCCGTTGCTTCGTTTACCCTGGCTGTGGATCGTCAACGCGCCAACCAGGCGGGTGAACGGGAAGCGGATTTCATCAACATTGTCGTGTGGCAAAAGTTGGGGGAACTCTGTGCCCAGTACTTGCGCAAGGGCAGGCTTGCAGCAGTGGAAGGACGCCTACAGATTCGCCAGTACGAGAACAAGGACGGGCAAAAAGTCCGTGTAGCCGAAGTAATTGCGGACAACGTCCGATTTCTGGACCGGTCCGCCGACAATGCAGGTTCAGGATCAGGGCAACACGGTGCGGCAACGAGCGGAGCGGTGCGAGGACATGACCAAAACCAGGGCCAAAGCCGTTCGTCGTCCGACAACTCGAGGTATCAGGATGATCCATTCGCTGATGACGGCAATTCAATGGACATCGTCGATGATGACCTGCCGTTTTAGCGTACGGTGATGTAACGGTGTCCGGCAGCCCACTCTTCATTCAAGCTCTTCGAAAAGGGGTGAGAGTTATGCCAAGGAAGGGCCGTGGCGGTAAACGAAAACGCGTTTGCCAGTTTTGCGTAGACAAGATTGTGGTCGTCGATTATAAAGAGTCAAACCGGTTGTCCAAATATTTGACAGAACGGGGTAAGATCCTGCCCCGCCGCATTTCCGGGAACTGCGCCAGGCACCAGCGTCAGGTGACCGTTGCCGTTAAGCGGGCGCGCCAAGTCGCATTGCTGCCGTACAGCATGGAGTAGCGTAGGACAGAACGGGAAAGCGGCATGACTGCGGCATTGAGTTAAAGCACACCAAAGATCTTGCCAGCGGCGGATTCAGGTGTGCTTTTCAGTTGCTGATGAGCGGTAAGGAGACAAAGAACGTGCTCCCAATTCCGGAATGTGACTCGACTTGAATCTCTCCATGATGCGACTCGACGATCTTCTTTGAAACCGAGAGACCAAGTCCAGAACCGGTGGATTTTGTCGTGTAAAAGGGGGCGAATATGTGATCCAGGTGAACGGGGTCAATTCCCGAGCCCGTGTCGGATATCATGACCGTGTAGACGCTATTTTCCACAGACGCGTACAGGGAAAGTTCTCCTCCACTTGCCATGGCGTCCAGCGCATTAGATCG
>JAJZEE010000143.1 GCA_021805735.1 Bacillota bacterium | reverse complement strand
TTGTTCGGGAAGTTCGTTGGCGGGCGAGAGACGAGGAGATTTCCTGGCGACAGGCGTGCAACGTGATTCAACGCATGGCCGAGGTTTTGTCGATTCGCCTTCAGACGGAAGGAGCGGGTGCGGAAAAACTGTTGTTGCGCATTGGAGGGGTTACTCAAGACCGCGCGGGGGAACGCAACGAGCGTTTGGAATTGGAAGAGACGTTACAGAAACCGACGTCTTCGGCCGATCGGATCTGGCGTCATATCGAAAGACGCGCCGCGCTCCTTTCGTTCATTGAAGTGAATGAACTGGCGCTTGGAGTCGGAGAGTTGAGACCCTTACCGTTGTATCAGCTTGAATGGGGCATGGCGGACGATAGGCTCTTTGATCCGCAGTGGGGCAGACGAACGGATGCGGAACGTATCTGCGGGGAATTGCAGGATCGTTTTTCCGCACGACTGATTGCGTTCGGTTGCGCGCGATCCCGGCGGGAGGAGAAACTGGCCTGTCTGGACCCGTTTCGCGGGGGCGGTTTCAGATGACGCGCATCATCGGAAAGGAGATTCTGGTTGACGAGAGAAACGGGAATCCGATCGCTTTCACGTTTCGGGAACGATACGACATTGCCGAGGTTCTGGAGTGTTGGCTGGAGGCGGGGGAATGGTGGCGAGGACAGCAAACCAGGGAAATCTTTCGCGTCATGACCAGTCTCGGCGGGGTATTCGAGTTAGAACGTTCAGTGGGAAGCGACGATTGGAGACTGTACAAAGTGTGGGATTAGCTGTGTTTGTGCACCAGCATGTACATTCGCGCCTCGCCAGAAGACTGCTGGCGGACGCGGAGGCGGGGGATTAGCTATGTTTGTACACCTGCATGTACATTCGATGTACTCGATGCTGCATGGCGCTTCGCGTCTCGAAGAACTGTTGCAGAAGGCGGCATTGGAAGGCGCCCCTGCGCTGGCCCTCACAGATCGTGATTCGGTTGCAGGATTGGCGGAATTTCTGCGCCTGGCTCCGCAGTACGGCGTGCGTCCGATCAGCGGAGTCGACTTCACGCTTGAAGAAGAGGGGCGCATCGTGCTTCTGGCTCAAAACGATGAGGGGTATGAGCAGATCTGCCGCCTCGTGACAGAGGCCCACCAAATCAATCGACTTGTTCCACAGACCTCCCGGAGGGGACTGAGTCGCTACAGAGACGGATTGATCGCATTGACCGGAGGACGGTTCAGTGATGTGTCGGCATATCTCCTGCGGCGGGAATATCATCTGGCAAGGGAGAGATTGCTGTTTTATCGCAATCTGTACGGACGCGATCAGCTTTATGTGGCGTTGTCGCGCACCAGTCTTCCAGGGGACGCGTCGCTCGTCCAGCACCTGTTGTGTCTGTCCGACGAGTGTGGATTGGGCGTAGTCGCCGCAAACGATGTGCATTACGCCGTTTCTTCCGACTTCCCTGTTCACGACATTCTCGTCTGCATGCGTACAAAGACAACTGTGGATCAGACACATCCGGCTCGTCCGCTAAACAGTGAAAACGACCTGAAGAGCGCTGAGCAGATGAAAGGGTTATTTGCCGATTGCCCGGAAGCCGTCGCCAATACCGTTTTGATCGCACAGCGCTGCGCTGCAACCCCGCGTCTGGGGCAGTCGCTGTTTCCGCAATTCACTGTGCCTGATGGGTACGAGGATGGAAAGGAGATGTTACGCCAACTCGTATATCAAGGGGCGGTCAGGCGGTACGGATCTATGGATGAAGTGCCGCGGGCGAGGCTTGATCATGAATTGGAGATTATCCACCAATTGGGGTATGTCGATTACTTCCTCGTTGTGTGGGATATTGCCGCGTTTGCGAGACGGCGCAAAATTCGTTATGCGGGCCGCGGCAGCGCCGCAGACTCAGCGGTTGCGTATTGCCTGTATATTACAGATGTTGACGCCGCAGGACGCAATTTGTTGTTTGAACGGTTCATGAGCCTGGAACGCGCCGAAAAACCCGACATCGATATCGACTTTGACAGTCTTCGCCGCGATGAAGTTCGCGATTATGTATACCAGCGTTACGGAGCTGATCATGTAGCTTCCGTATGCACATACAGCACTTTTCGGGGCCGCAGCGCCGTTCGTGAAATCGGCAAGGCGTTGGGATTGCCGGAAGGGGTTTGCGCCAATCTGGCCAAGCGGCTTCCCTATATGCTGCATGCAGATCAGATAGAAGCGGCGCTCGCCCGATTGCCGGAGTTGCGCGCCGCGCGCATCCCTCAGGAACGTTTGCGGCTGTTATTTGCAATCGCGAGGCGGTTGGCCGGATTCCCCAGACATTTTGGCACTCATGTTGGAGGGGTCGTAATCAGTCACACTCCACTGCTGCGGATCACACCGCTTCAACCGTCCGCCAAAGGTATTCTGATTACCCAGTTTGACAAAGATGGCGCTGAGAATCTCGGACTTGTGAAACTCGACTTATTGTCGCTCAGGACGATGTCGGCGATCGAAGATACGAATAGACAGTTGGAGGAACAGGGTCGACCGCTGGACTATGACGAGATTCCACTTGATGATGAGGAGACCTTTGAGATGATCGCAAAGGGCGAAACCATTGGTGTATTTCAACTGGAGAGTCCAGCGCAGCGAGCTTTGCAGAGCCGTCTTGCAGCGAGTGCCCTCGAAGACATTGTCGCGAGTGTGGCGCTCATTCGACCAGGACCGATCAAAGGGAACATGGTTGATCCGTTTCTGGCCCGCAAAAAGGGCCTGGAGGGCATTACCTATTTGCATCCGAAACTGGAACCGATTTTAGGAAAAACATACGGTGTTGTCCTGTTTCAGGAGCAGGTGATTGAGATTGCGACGGCGATCGCTGAATTTACCCCCGGCGAAGCGGATCAACTGCGGCGCGTCATGAGTCACGCGCGATCGGGCGCAGAGATGGACCAGATAGGGCAGGATTTTATTCGCAAGGCGCTGCGCTGCGGTGTGAACGAACAGGTGGCGGAGACGATCTTTTCCTATATGCGCGGATATGCCAGTTATGGATTCTGTGAAGCTCATGCGGCTGCATTTGCCGCCACTGCCTACAAGACTGCGTATTTGGCGCGCCATATGCCTGCGGAATTCTTTGCGGCCATCATCAACGCTCAGCCCATGGGTTATTATCCAAGACATGTTCTGGCGGCGGAGGCTCGTAGAAGGGGCGTGCATGTACTCGGCGTTGATGTCAATCAAAGCGCCGCGCAGGCAAAGGGCGGCGAGGGATACATTCGTCTGGGATTCTTGCAGGTTCTCGGTATGCGAGAGGAGACAGCGCGTCAAATCGACCTGAAGCGGCGTTGTGGAGGCCCATTTGCGTCACTCGGCGATTTTTGTGAACGAGTGACGGACATTGACCGATTAACGGCAGAACGCCTTATTCGCGCAGGCGCTTTCGATTTCCTGCAAGGGAATCGAAAGGCATTGCTGTGGGCGCTTCCGGAGGCCATTGCGGCCTCTCGGGCAGCGCGCGAAAGCGGGGAACTGATAGCGCACGTACGCTGCGAGGACGATGAACGGAGCTTTTCTATTGAGGATTTTTCGCCGCAAGAGCGACTGTCCGCAGAGTATCAGATCCTTGGGATCGGCATATCTGGTCACTGGATGGCGCAGTATCGAGACGAACTGACGAGGGCTGCCTGTTTGCCGATTGACCAGGCATTGGCTGGAATGGATGGGTCCGTTGTCAGTGTGGCAGGCATTATCATTCGTCCACATAGACCACCCACAAAGAGCGGTAGGACAGTTGTATTCTTTTCCCTGGAAGATGAGACGGGTATGGCTGATGTAACGGTTTTTCAGGATGTTTATCAGCGTGACGGGGCCGTTTTGTTTGATCCGCGCCGACATATGATCGGTGTTCGGGGTGTGCTTCAGCGTCGTCAGGGTGGCGCTCCGCAAATTATGGCGCGCAGGGTATGGAGTCTCTAGGCGCAGAAACGGCGCCGCCGATCACATGCACGATTGACCTTGCCGCCTCGACTCAGCACACGCGCTGAAACCATATCCAAAGCAATTCATTAATTGAAGGATCGCAAAGAGGACTTCAGGCAGTCTCTCGCTAACAGATGGAGTGAGGAGGAGGACGTCTGTTTTGCCGACGGCCCGTTCCCACTTCTTTAAACAGGGGGAGACCATTCGCACATGCCACGTTCCAGGACTATGCGCCACCCAGTGGCCGCCGCGACCATCGGAAGCCTGGTTTTAGCCGCAGGGCTGCTTTTGACCGGATGCAGTCCGCCATTATCTGCCATCGCCGATGAACAGGTTCCCGCACCCGTCACGGAGGGCAACTACACTCTGTTGTGGGGCCCTGAGATCAAGCCTGAAGCGCTCGCCATGATCGCGGCGAGCACCGTTTATTGCCATTTGACCATGTACGAACTGTCAGACCAGGATATCCTTGACGCGTTGGCGCAGGCGGAGCAACGGGGTGTCGACGTCGAGGTTGTGCTTGACGCCTCTGAACCGCATTCCCAGTCCGTTGGTTATCCGTATCTCAAAGCGCATCATGTGAAAGTGCGACTACTGTCCATCCCGGGCGGGATCTCTCACATCAAATCGCTCGTCGTTCAGACTCCGCAAGGTCTGCAAGCGCTGCTTGGCGGAATGAATTTTGGATCATTCAGTTGGAGCAACCACGACGCTTCCGTCTTTGTTCACCACGCTGGTACAAGTTTTGAAGGCCTCTTTGAACAGGACTATGCGCGTGCTGGAGGCGACCCTCATCCACAAATTGCATTTGCTCCACCGTTGATTTACGACACACAGATTGAGCCTGCGATGCTCCAGGCCATCAGTGAGGCCCGCAGCTCGATCGATATAGAGGCGTTTGCGTTCACCAGTCGCACACTGATTGACGCGCTGGCCGCCGCTGTGTCACGCGGTGTCAAGGTCACAGTGCTCCTTGACCACAAAGAACCGTATAATCGCCGCACCGCCGCCAGACTAATCACCGCTGGCGCCGAGGTGCGTTACTATGTACCCTATCAGGGAGAATATCTGCACGCCAAGATTCTGTCCGTGGATAATGGCCGTGTGCTGTTTGTCGGGAGCGCCAATTTCTCCTATCATGGGTTCGCCGTGAATCACGAAGGCGATCTGGAGTTGGATCAGGCGCCGCAACTCGCCGCAAGCGTAGACAATGACGTTCAAAATCAGATGGCCCGCGGCAAGGATCCGGGATCTGCAAACTATGGGAGTTATGGCGGCTCAGACAGCTATGCTGCTGGTGGCTATGGCACTGCAGGCAACTGAGAGGGGATGCAGTTTCACGGATCGATTCCATCTACGGTATGATGGATCAGTAGGTTGTGATGCTGAGAAACTATACTTTGGATAAGGACGTTCGTCATGATGATGAAAGTAGACTCTTCCTGGTTCTCCCGATTTGATCGGGAGGCGGCGAAACGGTTCGCGGTCGTCAGGCGTAGGCATCGGGTGTGGAACCAGACATTTCGATTGCTGGCGCGCTATGGACCATACCTCATGTTTGCTGAGATGGCGGGCTTGCTTGCATGGACTTTTGCTGCCGACAGGTTTGTTTTTCGCGCCGCTTGCCTGTCCATCTCTACAGCCATCGTGAGCGCGCTTTGCACAAAGATAGTCATTGATCTGCTTGCCGGCCGTCTGCACAGGACAAGACCCTTTGTGTCCTTGGGGCATGAACCTCTGATCGACAAAAATCCGGAGGATCCCTCCTTTCCTTCCAATCATGCGGGGGGAGCGTTCGCGCTGGGAACAAGCCTTACTCTGTCATTTCCCAACAGCATGGCGCTGACGCTGAGTCTCGCCCTGCTGATTGCGTTTGCCCGTTTGTACGCTGGGCTTCATTATGTGACAGACGTAGTCGCGGGAGCGGTTATAGGTTCACTTGTCGCTGCGCTCTGGTGGCTGTTGATATACCGAATGCTGTGACGGTCGGCGCGCCGTTTCCGGCGGGCATATATAATGCAAAGGTCCGCGGGGAACCCTATACGGAAAATAGTGGGTGGTGTTCCCGTGCCTCTTTTTCATCAAGTACCGTGGACCAGATGGGCGACGCGCACTCAGAGTTTGCGAACAACCCTCGCCACGACGGCAGTGGCGTTCGGGGTGTTAACTCTGGCGCCGATTCCGGACAGTGAAGCGCGCGCAGCGACCTGCAATCTGGTGATCACGGACCGCCATTTTTTTCCGCGGCAAATAGAAGGCCGACTGAATCAACCGATCAAAATCGTGATCTGCAATCGCGGCACAAAGACACATAACTTTGTGCTTCCGGCGTTTTATATCTTCTCTCCAAACCTGCCGTCGACTGAGGGTACAAGCGTCGAATTTACCCCCGACAAACGGGGAGTGTTTCCGTTTTACTCCGACACAGGCGGAGTAAAAGAACCTGGACTTTCAGGCGAGATGATCGTGCGCTGATTCGGCGGGGTAAAATATTATCCTAGAGAACGCTCCAATTCGCGACCACCTAGGATATGATAGTGTAAGTGGAAAACAGTCTGGCCCGCTGGCGTTCCCTTGTTGGTGATCACGCGAAAACCTGATTCGGCGGCTCCGGTCAGTCGAGCTACTTCTTTGATCGCCTGTTGCAGTTTGGACAGTAGCGTGAGGTCATCATCGGGAAGATCCATGATCGACTCCATATGCCGTTTCGGCACGACCAGCACATGGATGGGCGCAGCCTTTTGAATGTCCTCGAAGGCGATCACTTCGTCTGATTCGAATACTTTTTTTGACGGTATCTGACCGTTCACAATGCCGCAAAAAATGCAATCCATGTGTTCATGCAACACCTTTCGCGTCTAATATGTCTGTTTCTCAATCATCATATCAAAGGAGTGAATATTCGCCAATGTCAGAGGGAATTGGATATGCTGGCGACCGATTCGTTTCGTTAACAGAACCCGTCGTGCCTATTGAGGATCGTGCCCATCAGTTTGGGGATGGGGTGTATGAGGTTATTCGCGTGTATCGTGGACGGCCCTTTTTGATGGAGTATCATCTGGATCGATTTGTGAAGAGCGCAAACTTTATTTCACTGCCTCTGGATCGTTCAACGGAAGATCTGCGGGTGCTTATTCATGAGGCGATTGCGCGGGCCGGGTTTCCGGAAGCACAGGTCTACTTTCAGTTATCCCGTGGTTTTGCAAAACGCGAACATGGATTTCCCGCGATTGCGAGTCACCTCACTTTGACGGTTCGACCAGTCGATGAAGGCAAACTGGCCTCCCTGTGGCGAACTGGACAACAGATGATTTTAGCGGAAGATATTCGTTGGAAGCATTGTCACATCAAGTCGTTGAATCTCCTGCCAAACGTCTGGACGAAGCAGATGGCGATTGACAGCGGAGCGCACGACGCTATTTTTGTACGCGACGACCGTGTAACCGAATGTACCAGCAGCAATATCGCCATCGTCCGTGATGGCGTTATAATCACCCATCCGGCAAACGAATGGATTTTGCACGGGGTAACCCGCCGTTTCCTGCTGGAGCATGCGAGAAGCACGGGGCTGCCCGTAGAGGAAGCCGTGTTTTCGCCCGATTCACTCTTCACAGCCGATGAAGTATTTACCATGGGCACTTTGAGTGAAGTTACGCCGGTCAACATGATTGACGGTCGAGAGGTGGGGTTGCATGCGGACCTGCCTGGAAGCATCGTCAGAAAACTGCGATCCGCCCTCAGGGAGGCTGCCAAACTGGCGTAACCATGGCGCCCCAATCGGTCATGGACCGCAAAATGGATGAAAAGTTTTTGTGGGAAAAAGAACATTGACCAATCAGTCAAAAATATATGGTGAAACATAATTGCGTCTGCTATCATAGACGCAGGAACGTAAGGAGGCGATCTCAATGAGATCTGTTCGACGTGCTGCTGTGCTTGGATCAGGTGTGATGGGAGCTGCGATCGCAGCGCATTTGGCAAATGTGGGCATACCCAGCCTGTTGCTCGATATTGTTCCGTCCGCGCTCACGACGGATGAAGAAAAAAAAGGATTGACGCTGGCGGACCGGATTGTGCGCAACCGCTTGGCGGAGTCTGGAAAAGCGGCTCTGCTAAAGGCAAAACCGGCTCCTCTATACCGACGCGAGGATAGCAATCTGATCGAAGTCG
>JAJZEE010000010.1 GCA_021805735.1 Bacillota bacterium | reverse complement strand
GAGTATTGTAAAAAAATCAAGGCCGATCTGACCGCCTGGGGATTGCCGTACGAAGAGCGCAACGTCACAGAAAACGAAGCTTTTTTCAACGACCTGCATGGACAGGGGATCTATTCGGTGCCGGTGACCTTTTTGGACCACCATCCGATCATTGGCTATCGACCCAATGCCATGAAAAAGAAGCTTCAGGAGCTGGGGTGGACACCTGAGAAACAGGATGGCGCGAAGACCGCTGAGACTGTGACCCAGGAGGCGCTTGCAGAGGAAGATGCGGCGGAGAACGTATTTGCGACGCTAACGGAAGAGGTGCTTGCACAGACCTATGACCTTGTCGTCATCGGCGGCGGTCCCGCTGGTTCATCGGCGGCTGTGTATGCGGCCCGTGGTCGTCTGAAGACTCTCGTGATCGATAAAGCGCCCACGGCCGGCGCCCTGGCCCTGACGCACAAGATCGCCAATTACCCCGGGGTGCTGGGCGAAGTGACGGGCCTGGAATTGCTCACTTTGATGCGGCGCCAGGCCAAGCAGTTCGGCGCCACGTTTGTTCGCTCCAATATCGTCTCCGTCGATGTGGATTCCGACCTCAAGGTCGTCAAGCTGCCCGAAGGGGAAGCGCGCGGACGCTCGCTGTTTATTGCGGTGGGATCTCGTGGACGGACGGCCAAAGTGAAAGGCGAAGAGCGGTTTGAAGGGCGGGGCGTCAGTTACTGCGCGACCTGCGACGCCGCCTTTTTTGCGGATAAAACGGTGGCGGTGGTGGGCGACAACGCCGAAGCGGCCGAAGACGCGATTCAGCTGGCGCGGTTCGCGAGTCAGGTCCATGTGTATTTGCCCGGCAAGAGTTGGGGTCGCGACGTTCCCGTTGATCAGGTGGAAGGCCTCTCCAATGTGAAAGTGCTCCCGACGCATCCTTTGCGCGAAGTGATCGGCGAGGACAAATTTGCGGGGATCGTGGTTGGACCAAGCGGCAAGGAGCAGCGAGTCGATGTGGATGGGGTGTTTGTGTATCTGGCTGGCAATCGACCCGGAACGGATTTCCTTGGCGACGCTGTCAAACGCGATGAAGAAGGCTACGTGGTTGTGGACGAGTATCTGCGAACGAGTGTCGAGGGTGTGTTCGCGGGAGGGGATGCACGCCGCACTCCCGTGAAACAGGCGGTGGTCGCTGCGGCGGATGGGGCGATAGCCGCAATGTCTGCGGATAAGCATGTCAACAAACGCAACAGGATTGTCGCTCAATACAGTTGACATCGTGGCTATAGGCGGTGTTCAGGAGCAGGGAAAACAGGGGGATCGACGGCCGTGATCCAGATGGGCTCACCAGCGCGGTAGGCGTCAACCGGAGACAGCGAGATTTCAATGACTTCCTGGGAGGGTAAAACCGCCCGTAACCGTCTTCTGCCTTCGTTCCATACGTGCCCTGTGGCCGTCGCTTCAAATACGACGCCGCGATCAGGGAATCGACCGAGCAGAGCCCGATCGGGATGAATAGCGGCGATCAAGTCGTTTCCTGTCTTGATAAACGCAGTGTAGCCAAGCAGGGAGGCTACGCGCACAGAACGGGGTTGATCCATCAGGCGATCGGGTGAATCTTCCTGCAACACGCGTCCCTGATCCAGAACACCTATGCGGCCGCTGAGATACTGTGCTTCGTTCAATTGGTGCGTGACCAGCACCATGGTAAATCGCAGTTGCCTTTGCAACTCGATCAGCGTGTCGTGCAGGCGCCGACGGGCATTCCAGTCAAGCGCGGACAGCGCTTCGTCGAGTAACAGAACGGTTGGACGCAGGGCCAGTGCTCTCGCGAGCGCGACCCGTTGCTTAAGACCGCCCGACAGGGTATACGGTCTGGCATCCAGATATGGGGTCAATCCGAAGGCTTCCGCGAGTTCATATGGTCCTGGTCCAGCAGGGCGTTTCGTGCCGTGTATATGTTTGCCGGCACTGGCTCCGTAGGTGATGTTGCCGCGTACCGTGAGGTGCGGAAACAGTTGCGCGTCTTGCTCAACATAGCCAAAGGGTCGGGTCCAGGGAGGCGCGAACACTGGGGTCGTGGATGTGGAATCAAGGTAGACGCGCTCTCCAAGACGGATGATTCCTGCGGCGCTCCGTTCGAATCCCGCGAGCGCGGACAGGAGGCTGGATTTACCGGCGGCAGAAGGGCCAAACAGACAATATACGGCTCCCTCCAGAACAGTCGTGTCAAGCGTTACTGTAAATCGTTTTCTTTGCACCTGCAGCGACACCCTGAGATCAGCCACACCGTCACCGTCCTGTTGTTTTATCAGCCAGCCAGTGGCGCGCTGAATCCAGCATTGATCTTAATCTTACTGCCGTGAACGGGGTCGCGCAAACGGGCTATACCCTTTTGCGCCATTTGGTTTAGATCCAGTCGGTTCCTATATATCATTGCATGTTGTTACGGATATCGCAGACAACAAGGAGGCTTTATGGCGTGCACGATTGTAAATTGATCGCAATTGACATGGATGGGACTTTGCTGGGGTCGGACTATGCGATCTCTGAGACGAATCAACGATGGCTCCTTGCTGCGCGAGAAGAGGGAATAGAGTTCACGATTGCGACCGGACGCCTGTTCAAAGGCATCGTCGAGACGTACGCGCGAAAACTGGCCATTGGCGCGCCGATCATTACGATCAACGGGAGCGCGGTGTGGTCGGCAGAAGGTGAACTCATCGAGAGTCATTCCTTTACACAAGACGACGTGCAGTATCTGTATGACCTTGCGTGTGAGACAGGAATTTCATTTTGGGCGCACATGCTAGACGAAGTGGTCGACAAGGAATCATTTCGAGACTTGATCGCGCAACGATTGTGGAACAAATTTGTGTTCCTTGATCAGGATCTTCATGCGGTCGATCGCCTATGGGAACATCTTTCACTGCGCGGGGGATTTGAAGTGACCAGCACAAGCCGGCACAACATCGAGGTGAATCCGCCGGGAGTGAGCAAGGCAAGCGGCCTTGCAGTGGCGTGCGCGCGCCTGTGCATCGCGCCCGATCAGGTCGTCGCCATAGGGGACAGTCTCAATGATCTCCCAATGTTTCGCTTCGCGGGGCGCGCGATCGCCATGGACAATGCTTCTGATGAGGTCAAAAGTGAAGCGGATTTTGTCACGGACAGCCATGACAGAGACGGGGTCGCCGTCGCCATCCAGCGCTTGCTGGGCCGCAGTGAGTAGTTTTGCTCCTTTCGATGCTGGACAGGATTCTGGACCTGGTATATACCGCTGCTTGAACGTGCGTTCGGCATGACGACATCGAACTCGAACTCGAAAAGCATCTGTAGACACGCATGTGAGTTTTGCAAAGCAAAACCAAAAACGCTGCATGGCGCCATCAGCAGAATGAAAAGCGCCTGCGGCGTTTTTTCATTTGATATATAGACTGATCCAGGCAGTGTGTTCCCTCATTGTCTGCAGACGTCTCACGATCACTCTGAATATGGTCCTTAAGCGACGACCGCCTTCTCGTTGCATTTGACTATAAGAGAGCGGGCAGACTAGGCGCATGCCATGATCGATAAAGATGGAGGGAATATGATGCGTCTAAATGATTTGGTCACTGTCAGCCAATCACAATCAGTTCGTTTGGATCAGGGGGGGTACGAAAGGACTGCAAAAGGAGCATGTGAAAATAGTCACAATATTACTATCGCCACGGGTCCTGGTGAGCGACAATGAGATTGAAGTTGCAGGTTATGCGGATAGTGACGATGAGTGAGGAGTGTGACCGGGCATGACACAACGTGTCGTTTTTCTCGGGGGTGGAACAGGTGGAGTGATGGCGGCCAATCGGTTGGCGCGCATGATGTCGGAGGAAGTTCAAAAGGGCGATTTGGAACTGCTTGTGTTAACCGACTCTGATGAACATTTCTATCAACCGGGGCTCTTGTATATTGCGCTCGACCAGGCCTTTCCCGAGGGATTTTCCCGACCGGAAAAACGCGTGCTGCTGCCAGGCGTGCACATGGTTCTGGATCCCGCGGTTCGTGTGTTGCCTGAAGAACGCATGGTGCAGTGTGAGAGCGGCAAGAAGATTCAGTACGATTACCTGGTTATCGCAACAGGATCTGTTCCGGATTTGGACGCGATTCCGGGATTTCGCGAAGGTGCGCGCTCCTTTTACACCTTGCCGGAAGCCATGGAGTTGCGCAAGGCAGTGCAACAGTTTGCAGGCGGCAAGGTGTTGCTGATCATAGGTGTTCCGCACAAGTGCCCAGTTGCGCCGCTGGAATTTATGTTCATGTTCGAAGAAGCGCTGCAGCGTTCAGGGATGCGTAAAGAGGCAGAACTGACTTACACGTATCCGATTGGGCGTCTGCATTCTCTCGAACCGGTGGCTGACTGGGCGGAGCAGGAATTTGCGAAACGGGACATTCACTCCGAAACGTTCTTTAACGTTGAGAATATCGATCCGGTGCGCCGAGTCGTAAACACGCTGGAAGGTGAAGAGCGGGGGTATGACTTGCTGATTGGGATTCCTCCGCATACCGGCGCTCGCGTTATACGGGATTCGGGCCTGGGCGATCGTGACGGCTGGATTCCGACGGACCGGGGAACGTTGCGGATGAAAGGGCAAGATCACATTTATGTGTTGGGCGACGCCACAGACTTGCCCATTTCCAAGGCAGGTTCAACCGCGCACTACCAGTCGGAAATCGTTGCGCGCAATGTGGCGCATGAATTGCGCGGGGAACCAGCGACTGCCCTGTATGACGGCAAGGCGTTCTGTTTCATCGAATCGGGGCTTGATGAAGCGACCCACATCACATTTGACTATAAGACGCCGCCGCATCCTTCTGAACCAGGGGCCATGGTTCATTGGTTCAAGCTCGCGTTCAATGAGATGTATTGGCTGTCGCTGCGCGGATTGATCTAAGTCAGGCGCTTCTGGCTGAAGGGAGAGATGATAAAAATGGAACAAACGGCGGTCGTACCGGACAGTCATATTACGGAGGACCAGGATCAGACCGTGACGCCGACTCTCGATCCGCAAGGGGCGGCCAATCTGCGAGAGTTGCTCGGGGTGTTCTCTGCGTTCAACGATGCGGTCACATCGGAAACGATGCAAGGGATGGTCCGTTTCACTGCAGGATTGGGAGAGATCGCAGACAGGGTGAACCGACCGGAGATGCTGACGCTCATCGATGCGGTGGCAAACGCAAGCGATGATTTGACCAGACTGGTTGAACGCGTGGGCAGAATGGAACACAGCGGGATGCTCGAACGGATGGAGCAGATTCTCTTATTGGTAAACGCGGCGTTGGATGTTTTGACCCCTGAAATCATCGCAGGTTTGGCTCAAACGGCGGCCCGATTCATGGAATTGGCGGATACATTCTTGCAAAGCGGTGTCACGCGGGGGTTGCCGGACGCGTTGGTGGAGTGGGATCTCGTGCTGAAGAATCTGAAGGATCCGCCCGAGCCCAAAGCAGGAACTATCCGTCAACTGATGGGGGCCCTGCGCGATCCGGATGTGCGCGTCGGGATCGCGGTCGGTCTGCAGGTGGTGAGACAATTTGGCGCGGGTGTGCGAAAGGAGGCGCAAAGCGGAGTCCGCCCGAACACAGATGCTGTTTAGAGAGTCTGGTTTGTCGGCAACGTTTCGATCGTTGCCAATGCAACGCACTGTTTGATTGAGGCCGATTGCCCCCATCATCGTCGGGTTTTCGGAACATTCATGAGGAGGGACTTTTATGAGCGACAAAAATCGCATGAGCATCGTGGTATTTGACGGCACCGTCGACAAACTGTTTCCCGTTTCGATCATCGCCTCTGGCGGCGTCATGAACGATATGCGCGTAGATATCTTTCTCACTTTCTGGGGTCTGCTCGCGTTTAGAAAGGGTGAACCGTACAAGGTCAGCAAAGTGAGCAAAGACTATGAAGAATGGGCTCCCGAGATGATGCGGGTGCTGCAAGAAAAGAAGGTGTCTTCCTGGTATGATACGTTGCTGCAGGCCAAGGAGTTAGGCGATATCCACATTTATGCCTGTGCGATGACCGCAGATTTGTTCGACTTGGGCAAAGAAGATTTTGAACCGGTGGTCGATGAAATCATCGGCGTGGGCGAATTCATTGCCATGGCACAGGAATCGGGAACCACTCTATACATCTAGTGAATTCGATCCACCGAGGAGGAACGACAATGATTGGAAACGTTGAGGTCACACGCGAAATTGACGCTCGGGGCAGCTTTTGCCCTGGACCGATGATGGAATTGATCCGGGTCATCCGGAGTGCCCAGATTGGCGACGTGATCGCCATTCTATCCAGCGATCAAGGGTCGAAGAGAGACATTCCAAAATGGGTAACGAAGGCAAATCAGGAGTTCATCGGCGTTGAAACGTTAGACGGGTATGATCGCATCATCGTGAAAAAAGTGCGCTAGAGTTCCCGGTGTGAGTTTTGCGAAGAAAAATCTCACCGCTTGCGCGCCACTAACAACCGGGATAGAAAAACCACTCGTCAGGATTCATATGCTGTGCCCGTCGCGAGTTCGGCGCAGCCGTGTCTGAGCAGGGGCACAGCATATGAATCCGGCTGGGCAGGCGCACTGGCTGACATCCAGCCCATTCTTGGCATAAGTAAAGGCATTATCGGCATTTTGTTTGTGAATTATTTCACAATTATTCAAGTAGACTCTCTGCCCAGCCCACCACGCCTGTTTGGACAACGAGGCTCTTGGCATTCGAGGAATAAAGTGAGATTATTCGAAGGAGTGATCTCACATGAGAGGGCCAATGAATGCGCTGCGCGACTCGGTATAGGAACGATGCATCATAAAAGGGAGGATGTCGTATGAGAATCGTAGAATTGGAGGAAGCAATGGAGGCCGTTGGTTCCGAAAGTCGGATATATGCGCAAGGAATGGCCTCTACGCCTCATCGATTACTGGCTGGGCTCACCGAACGGTGTCACCAGCTTGAAGGCGTGAAACTGTATCATCTGCATCTCGAAGGCCCCACTCCCTGGATTACGCCAACACTTGACAACCGTCTGCGTGACATTTCACTTTTTGTGGGCGCTAATTTGAGAGAAGCGGTCAACGACGGCCGGGCGTCCTATGCCCCGCTGTTTCTGTCGGAAGTGCCGTGGCTCCTGCAACAACCGCAGTTTCGGCCGATCGTGGTTTTGATCAACGTGAGCCCACCGGACCGGCATGGGTTTGTCAGCCTCGGGCCCACTTTGGAAGCGACTTTGGCGGCGATCGCCCAGGCTGATATCGTGATTGCGCAAGTCAATCGACATGTTCCCCGCGCTCTAGGAAACGCGCTGATCAACCAGAGTTCAATCACCTATGGCGTCCTCTGGGATGAGCCTCTGGACTGTTCCATCTCACCCCCCAGCAATCCCGTTACAGATGCGATTGGTCGCCATGTGGCCGAGTTGATTCCCGACTATGCGACGCTGCAGTTGGGCATTGGACGCATTCCAAACGCCGTTTTGAACCAACTGACGGGCCACAAAGACCTCGGTGTGCACAGTGAGATGATTTCCGACGGCGTAATGGTTCTGGCAGAGCAGGGAGTCATCACCGGCATTCATAAGAAGACCGATCCGGGTCACATCGTAGCCACCTTTGCGATGGGCTCTCAGTCGCTGTTTGACTTCATCGATGACAACCCGGCTGTATCAATGCGGGCCGTTGACTATACGAACAACACTGCGGTCATCCGTTGCAACCCGCGCATGATTTCGGTGAACTCTGCCATCGAGGTGGATCTGACTGGTCAGGTCGTCGCCGAGTCGATCGGGCCACGGATCGTTTCAGGCGTCGGCGGGCAAATGGATTTCGTCCGTGGAGCCAGTCTGGCGGTGGAAGGCAAGTCGATCATTGCATTGCCGTCGCGAACAGGCTCGAACCAACCGCGCATCGTGGCGTCTCTGAAGCCTGGCGCGGGGATCACGACGACGCGGAATCATGTTCAATATGTCGTCACGGAGTATGGAACAGCCGAACTGCACGGTCGCACCCTTGAAGAGCGTGTGCGCCAGTTGATCGGCATTGCTCACCCGGAAGACCGGAACTCTCTGGAGAGAACGGCAAAGGAGATGTGGCCATGGTATTGAACATGCCTGGAGACACTTGCTTTGGCGGCTCGGGCGCCATCAGTGCGGGTATGGTTCATTGTAGGGAGGAGTGTGCATGGAACGAATAATTCTTCGCGACGGTAGGGTGGCGGAATTTCGGGAACTCCGAAACGACCAGGAGGACAGATCGATCATCAAGGAGCTGTTCGGCCACGTTTCCGCTGAGAGTCTTTACTATCGATTTTTTCAGGCGGTCCGGGAAGTAAGCGACGTTTTTATTGACAATCTGTTAAAGAACAACGATGAAAATAATCGAACTCTGTTATGTATGGCGGGCGATCACGCGGTTGGCATGGGAACGTACAACCGAGTGGATGAAGAACGTGCGGAAGTGGCGTTTTTGGTCGATGATCGCATGCAAGGCAAAGGCATTGGCACCCTGCTTTTAGAGCATTTGGCCGAGATTGCATGGCGTTATGGGTTTAAACATTTTGACGCTGACGTCCTGACAGGCAACCACCGGATGATTGAGGTCTTCAAGTCCAGCGGGTTTGAACTCGAGAGTGTGCAACGGTCGGAGGTGATCCATATGACGCTTCCACTGGCGCAGACGGAGCGCAATCGCGCACTCCAGGACACACGCGAAAAACTGGCAACCGCAGCGTCCCTCGTTCCCTTCTTTCGCCCTCGAACCGTCGCGGTGGTGGGCGCGTCTCGCGATCCCAAGGGCGTAGGGCATGTGGTGTTGCGTCATATACTGGACGGCGGATTTTGCGGCACCGTCTACCACGTGCATCGGTACGCGCAGTCCGTGGCTGCGGTGCAAGCCTATAAAAGTGTGTCTGACATTCCAGAACAGGTCGATCTGGCGGTCGTTGTCGTTCCTGCTGAGGAAGCGCCAAACGTGGTGAAGGATTGCGTGCAGGCCGCTGTGCGCGCCGTCGTGATTACATCGGTTGGATTCGCCGAACGCGACAGGGAGGGAGCCCTGTCAGAACAGGAGATTACTCATCAATTGCGCGGCGGGGGTTGCCGATTGATCGGTCCAAATTGCATGGGTCTGGCCAATGCGGCTTCGGATATGCGATTGAACGCGAGCTTTGCTCGCCACTTGCCCCTCATGGGCAATATCGCCATTGCCAGTCAGTCGGGCGCGCTTGGCATTACGATTCTCGAATATGCCAGTCGCATCGGATTGGGTGTCTCCAGTTTTGCCAGTATGGGCAACAAGGCCGATGTTTCAGGCAATGACTTGCTGCAATACTGGGAGGATGATCCTGACACCGGGATGATTTTGCTTTACCTCGAATCGTTCGGCAACCCTCGCAAGTTCTCGCGTATTGCGCGACGCATCACGCGCCACAAACCGATTGTCGCGGTGAAAAGCGCTCGTTCGGCGCTTGGCGCCACCGTCTCGGAAGCGCGAATGACGGCTCTGCCCGCCAGCGATCATGTGGTAGACGAGTTGTTTCGCCGGACGGGCATCATTCGCGTGGACACTCTGCATGAGCTGTTTGACGTGACGGCGCTTCTTGCGGTGGGATCGCTGCCGAAAGGGCGGCGAGTCGCGATTGTGACCAATACTGCCGGCGGCGCCGTGATGACTGTCGACGCGTTGTTGAAGGAAGGGCTGCGGCTCGCACGGCCTCCGATCGATTTGGGTTTCGCAGCATTGGCAAACGACTATCGCAAGGTTCTCGCCGACCTGTTGCGCGATCCCAGCGTCGACGCTGTGATGGTCATTTTCATGCCGATTGAGTTGTCCACGGAAAAAGCGATTTCGCGCGCGATTGCGCAGGCTCTTCGGGAGGTTGGCGTGCTCGCGCACGAGACTGGGGAACATACGGGCATTGAGGAACATCCAAACCCGGCCCCTGCGGTAAAACCGGTGGTGGCCAACTACCTGAGCACCGGTGATGATTTTGTCAGTTTTATCGATGCGGGGGAGCGGCGCGTTCCCGTGTACCCGTTTCCGGAACAGGCTGTGCGGGCTCTTGCGAAGGTGATCGGGTACGCTGAATACTGCCGCAATCCCCGCGGGCATGTTCCCGACTTATGGAATGTCGATTGTGATCAGGCAAGAGCCGCGGCGAGAGAGGCTCTGACGGCCGGATCTGGTTGGGCGCCTGCCGATGTGGCTGCCGAGATTCTGGACGCTGTCGGAATACGGGTGGATCCACCGCGATCGCGGGTGACTGCGAAAACTGCCCTGCGGGTTGCAGTCGCAGTTGAATGTGATCCGCTGTTTGGCATGGTTGTTGGCTTGACGGGTTACCGAGGTGAGAGGCCGGACACTGAGAAGCTGTTCTCGGTTTCGGAGTCACAGGCGATCAGCATCACTCCGCTAACGGATCGTGACTGCAATGATATGGTGAGCAGTGTTCTGGGCGCGGACCTGGACGCGTTGCCATCCTCCGTACGCACAGATCTGGAGGAACTGCTGCAACGATTGTCCCGCCTGGCGGAAGAGGTTTATGAGATCACGCGAGTGGTTCTGTCTGACATTGAAGTCGGAGAATCGGGTTACTCGATCCACAAGTTTGCGATTGCAGCAGGAATGCGTTAGGCATACAGAGTGCCTACACGCGATCAGCCAGTGAGGCAACTGTTGATACCACATGTCATGGCGATCTGAGCATGATGACGATAGCAAAAGGAGATGGTCTGCGTGTACATACCCAAATATTTTGACATGCACGATCCGGGTAAGGTGGCGAGCTTCATTCATGCGCACAGTTTCGGCGTGTTGATCAGCGGCGTCGATGGACGCCCCTTTGCAACACATCTGCCTTTTCTCTATGACGCCGAGCGCAACGTGCTGTTCGCCCACATGGCAAAAGCGAATCCCCAGTGGCAAGATCTTGACGGGCAAGAGGTGCTGGTCGTGTTTTCCGGACCTCACGCCTACATCTCGCCTGTCTGGTACCAGGAAGCAGACTCTGTGCCAACCTGGAACTACGTGGCGGCGCATGTATACGGAACATGCGCCGTGATCGACAACGAACAGGAGTTGGCTGCGTTGCTGGCGGATATCGTTCGCTTTTACGAACCCGATTCCGAGTTGCCGGCTCAGGCCGATGAGCCGTTTTATGGCAATCTCATGAAGGCGATTGTCGGATTTCGTATTGACATCACGAATGTGGAAGGCAAAGCAAAACTCAGCCAAAACAAGTCGGCCGAGGTTCAGGAGCGATTGGCAGCAAAACTCAGCGCGTCGGCGGATCCCGATGCCCAGGCGATAGGGCGGTGGATGCAAGACTATCGAAAGGGTTCAAAGGGAGTGGAGTGATATGGAGAGTTCGGATCGACATCTTACAGCCTATCCCGGAAAATCGTTGGTCCGTGCCGGTCGGAGTCATATATTGCGCCCCTGCTCAGACACCGCTGTCGCTAAACTCGCGACGGGCGCAATATATGACTCCTCCCTGAGCGGGCCTTGCGTCCGTGAAAAACCTTGCGGCGCCTTTTTCATTCCCTGATGGTGCAGCGTGGCAGTGAGATTTTGCTTCGCAAAACTCAGACATGACAGCCTATCCACATATGCGGATTTGTCCGTGGTTGCGCCAATCTGGGGGCTTCTGTCGGTTCAATACCACCGCCTTTGAACGTACGATATCCTATCGCGCCAGCGTTCGCGAATCTGAACCCATGTAAGCCCCACAGGAGGGTACCCCATGACAGAAACGACGATTCAGGGCACCATTGCACAGGATGCTTTTCAATTCAATCTCACCTTGGGTTACCAAGGCAGTACCATGTCGAGCCCATTCATACTTGATACGGGCGCCTTTGAATTGACGCTGTCCGAATATACGGCGACTGCGCTCGGACTGCCGAATCTTGGCACACTGACGATCCAGGGCGTCACAGGAAGCGCGACCGCGTATCAAAGCGAAGTCGATCTGCAAATCGGTGGCCAGACATACTCTCATGTGGCTTGCATCGTTGACCCATCACTCGGCAATACACAACTCTTCGGGTTGCGCTTTTTCATCGACGAGCAGTTGCAGTTGGCGCTGAATCCCGCAGCACAAACGCTCACCATCGCTGCTGCTTCAAGCGCTTTACAGCCCACTCCCGCTCCATCGACCCCATCGACCCCATCGACCCCACCGAAACAAACGGTGTATACGGTCGAATTTACCGATAAGGCGAGTGCGGACGCCTTCGTAAGGTGGGCCATGAGTCGGGGCTGGAAGACGAAGGCCATCGCAGTCACAAGCTAAGAGGACGTTTGGCCTCGTCAACTGATATACGCCGGCGCAGACCCGGTTCAGGCAATTAGCGTTAACGGGTGGGTGCTCAGCACCTCGCGGCATCATGATAGGCCACGCATCCATGTGCTGGCCTATCATGATGCCAAAGATGCGGACGAGCCACATCGTGGTACTGCGAAGGTGAGCGGCGGGGATACCCGATGGCTACGCGATGCCGTCTTTGCTTGAGGATCCAGAGAGGCCAGTCGGTACTCTCGGAAAGGAGAGGGAAGAAGGCAGTTGCTCTGTGGACGGGTAGTGGCGTATCCTTTAGCGAACACCTCAAAAATCAGGCAGGAAAACCGTCAGAGTTATTGATAACGATGATATTTCAGCTATGTTCGGGATTGAGATGGAAGCAGAAAAGGAAAAAGGATCACAAAACACAGTGACTAAAGAAGGGGAGACAGGGAAAAGAGCGCCAAGGCAAAAAAACTATAAAAGCCTACAAAAATAGTGGGGCCACCTTACGGAGTCGGTCTGATGGCAGGGAGAGAGATTATGCGTTTTGCACTTGTGGCGACAGTCCAAATGCCTTGCATATTGCGTTGATGTCAGGCTCAACTGCGAGGTAGAGATTCGGGAGCGGGTATGGCGCCGCCCGCTCCCGAATGCAGATTATCCTTGTTGATTGGAGTTCGTCGAGTTGCCCCATTTGGGCATGGTGCCATTGACGAAGTTGGTGATCTGTTTGTCCATTCGGGTGAGCATTTTCTGCTCCTGCGCGCTGGTGATTTTCCCGTTGGTCACCATGCCCGCCAGTTTGGTCTGCACCGACGCCTCCAGATCGGAGATCAGCGTGGCTGTCGCCACTCCTTGCGCCTGAGCGATCGAGGCGATGGATTTGCCAGCCTTCAGGTCTGATTGCAGGGTCGAGGCGCTGATGTTGAGGGCCTTGGCGATGGCCGCCAGTTGTCCACCCATCATGCCGCCGTGCATCCTCCCCTTGCCCATGTCACCTTTAGATCCATTCCACTTCGGCATGGTGCCATTGACGAAATTGGTGATCTGTTGGTCTATTCGGGTGAGCATTTTCTGCTCCTGCGCGCTGGTGATTTTCCCGCTGGTCACCTTGCTGGCCAGTTTCGTCTGCACCGATGCCTCCAGATCGGAGATCAGCGTGGCTGTCGCCACTCCTTGCGCCTGAGCGATCGAGGCAATGGATTTACCGGCCTTCAGGTCTGATTGCAGGGTCGAGACGCTGATGTTGAGGGTCTTGGCGACGGCCGCCAGTTGTCCACCCATCATGCCGCCGTGCATCCTCCCCATGCCGCCATGATGACCGCGCCAGGTAGCGCTTGCATTTGCACTCAGTGCATGATGTGTCGGTTCCTTGGCGGTCGTCTGGTGAGTGGACGCGGCAAACGCGGCCGTCGAACCCATACCGATAGTCACTGCGACTGCAATTGCGCCCATCCATCTCTTCTTGGTCAAATTCATCTTGATCTCTCCGTTTCAAAATAGAATGTCGATTAGATTGGCCTTCTCTAATCCACCTTCATCCTAGGCGCGTTGTATTGAAATCCTATTGAAAACGGAAGGGATCGACGACTAATATGTGACGAGTCCTAACGTAAGACCTGGGAACTATCGGCTGTTATAGGCATACACGGCCAATTTGCGCTTGCGCCGATTCTTCCGGGAACAGTTCCCGTGAGGGAGCCGCACATCAGATTCGCAGTCAGAATAGCGTCAATTGGATCGAGCCCGCGGCTTCGTCCTGCAGATTCTGCACGGTCACTCCGAGCAACCGCACCTTTGCCCGCATGTCGACCTGCTCCAGCAGTCTGCGCAGGTACACATTCATCTCTTCCGCCGTCTGCACGGGAGTCGCCGTGGTCATCCTGCGGGTGATCTGCCGAAAATTCTCAAATTTGATCTTCAGCACGACGACACGGGCGCGCAGTGCGCGATGTTTGAGATTTTGCTCGACGCCGCGCGCAAGGTCTTCCAGGATGCGGGCCATTTGCGACACGTCGTCGATATCGACCGCAAAGGTTGTCTCTTTCCCGATGGAACGGCGAATCCGCTCGGGTTCGACAGGGCGGGGATCGATCCCGCGAACGAGATTGTAAAACACGCGCCCTCTATCGGAGAAGACGCTCGACAATTCCTCGACAGTCAGGCGGCGCAGATCCTCGCCCGTGTGAACGCCTAACTGATTGAGCCGTTGTTCTGTGACCTTGCCGACGCCAAAGAACTTTCGCACGGGCACGGCATCCAGAAAAGCCTGCGCCTGTTCCGGCGTGATCACGGTCAGCCCGTTTGGCTTATGATAGTCAGATGCGATCTTGGCAATAAATTTGTTGTACGAGACTCCGGCGGATGCGGTGAGTTCAGTTGTCCGATAAATATTTTCCCGAATGGCGCGCGCGATCAGCGTACCGGAGGCGATTCCCTGGCGGTCATGGGTGACATCGAGGTACGCCTCGTCCAACGAGAGCGGTTCGACCAGATCCGTGTAAGATCTGAAGATGGCTAAAATCTCTCTGGAGACCTGTCGGTATACGTCCATGCGCGGCTTCAGGAAGATTGCGTGGGGACAAAGGCGGTGAGCGGTGTGCGAGGGCATTGTAGAGTGAATGCCGTATCGGCGCGCTTCATAAGAGCAGGTCGCAACGACTCCGCGCGCATCCGGGGCGCCGCCAACGATGACAGGCTGACCCCGGTAGGCCGGATGATCGCGTTGCTCGATGGAGGCGTAAAATGCATCCATGTCAATATGAATAATCTTGCGAAGCAGCGCTCCAGAACTCACTCTCAATGCCACCGCTCTTCACGCGTGCAGTCTGCCAATGATACAATTGGCGTGGATCTGCAGTCATTGTACCACGGTGTGCAGCGATATGACTTTAGTTGGTGAAATCGATCACAGTGCCACACGGTTCGCGTGTGGTAAGGGCCCAATCCGCGGGGAGGCAGGTTTGTGTCCGATCGTACGCGAAATGTTTACAGGGAACCATACGCAGGCAATCTTGGGGGATGGATATGATCGAACATCGCGTAAAACTCGCGGGCGGCGTGACGCTTCACGTCGAGGAGGACGGGCACGGTCCGGCCTTGCTGCTGCTGCATGCCGGCGTCGCTGATCGGCACATGTGGGATGCCCAATGGGCGTGGCTATCCCGAAGCTTTCGCGTGGTGCGCTGGGACTGGCGAGGATTTGGGGAGACACCCCATGTACCGGGACCATTCAGTTACACCGATGACGTATTACGGGTAATGGATGCTCTCAACATCGCTCAGGCCGTGCTGATGGGGTGTTCATTTGGCGGAGCCGTGGCAATTCAGGCGGCGGTGGAACATCCGGAGCAGGTAGCAGGGCTGGTGCTGGTGGGGGCGGGGTTGCCGGGCTATGCGGGCGAAAATCCTCCCGAAGTCGAACGCCTCTTCGCCGAGGCGGAGGCAGCCGGACAGCGTGGCGACGGGCGGACGGTGATGACGCTGATGGAGCAGTTGTGGCTTGTGGGCCCGGAACGCCGTGCCGCCGAGGTGGATCAGGTGTACCTGGAGCGGGCCCGACAGTTGCTGACGCAGGCATTTCGGCCGCAGAACGGGGCAGAGTCCCAGGATGAGGAGTGGTCGGCACTGGACCGTCTGGCGGAGATCACTATCCCTGTCTTGCTGATCGTAGGGGAGCGAGATGTGCCTGACATTGTCGGAGCGGCCCGGTTTATGGCAGACCGATTGCCGATGGCGCGCTTCGAACTGATTGAGGAGGCCGCCCATCTACCCAACATGGAACGTTCCGGCCAGTTTGACGGCATTCTGGGAGACTGGCTGGTGACAATCGGAGCAGCGAAACCATCGGGGGGCGAGGCATAAGAGGGCCACTGGCAAAGGGATGGATGAACGAAATCGGGGACCTGACTGTGCGGCATCCACTGGATCAATCGACCATTTCGCATCTTCTGCGGGTGTTGGCAGACGCCGGTCTCGTGCAACAGAACGCCGGGGCACATATCAGTACTATCGTGTCGACGAAGCGATCTGGAACGCGTTTCGTCGGCAGGTGGCCGCATGCGGGGTAGGAACAACTGTTTAACGGTCGCGTCGTAGAGGGGGTTGACCGACAGCGCGTCGGGGATGGACAGCTAAGTGCAGTGAGATCTTGACGATTGCAATGTCATGTGTTATATACGATATAGAACACATGACTGGTGGTGATCCGGTGTTCATTTCGATTGATTTTGCCGACGACAAACCGATTTATCTGCAAATCCACGACCAGGTGATCGACGCCATCGCCAGCGGAAAGATGTTCCCCGGCAGCGTGCTGCCGTCGTCACGGCAACTCGCCGCCGAATTCGGGATCAATTTTCACACGGTGAACAAAGCCTATAATCTCCTGCGTGAAGAGCGCTACATTCAGTTCAGTCGCAAGAAGACAGCGGTCGTGAGCGAACCCTTGATGAACGAAACGCTCCTGCAAGAATGGGATAATCGCGAACGCACGCTGCTTGCGGAACTGGTGGCGCGCGGCGTGTCCCGTCAGGACATCGTACACCGAGTCGGCCGTTTGCTGGACAGCGTGAGACTGTCGGTCGAAAACGGCTCAAAAGGAGGGGAACAAAAATGATGTATCAGTACAGGATCCTCGCTTATGCCGTATTTTTTTTCATAGAAGCGATCCTCTATCTGCTGCCGGGCTGGATGCCGTCGACGGTGCCGTTTGGCGTGCGAATTCCTCCTGAATTTGCGGGCGATCCCGTTCTTGTCCGGTTGCGTCATCGGTATCGTCAATGGGTTGTCGTGCTTGCCCTTGTCATGGGATTGCTGCTGGTCCTGGCAACCCGTTTCCTCCCCTCGCCGGGCGGCACGATGCTCCTCTCGTCGTTTCTGCCGCTGCTTTGGCTCATCGTTGGCTATGCGGTCTACTATGCCACGCGCCGACAATTGCTCGCCATCAAGACGAAACAGGGGTGGTATGAGGGACAGCGCACAGCGGCGGTCGCGGAAATTCCAGAGGGTGCGGAAGCAGACCGGTCGCGCGCCCGAAGCCAGTGGTTGTGGATATTGCCGATGATCGCCATATCCGCCGTCACGTTGTTCTTGGCGCTGTGGCGATACCCTCATCTTCCCGCCGTTCTGCCGATTCACTTTGGTCCAAATGGGCAACCGGACGCGTATGCAAGAAAGTCTGTGGCTGTCGCGCTCATCCCATTTTTCACGCAGTTGGGTCTGCTTTTCGTCATCGGTTTGAGCATGGTGTTTACAAACCGGATGCACACGCCTCTCAACCCCGCGTTTCCGCGAACAAGTTCAGTGCAGCAGAGAGTATTTCGCAGCCGGATCGTGATCGCGCTTGGCCTGATGGGGATCGCGACGGCACTGTCGTTGTTGACGGCGGAGTTGCTGGAACTCCGTGTGCTCCCGCCGCAGATCACCGCGTGGGGGATCGGGCTGTTCCCTGTGTTGGGACTGGCCGGCGTGATTGTGATCACAGCCCGCACGGGCCAACTGGGTAGTCGCGTGCGGGTTGAGGCCGCAGAGCAACCGACCGGGTTCGTGGCGCGCGACGACGATCGCTTCTGGAAGGGAGGGGTGTTCTACTATAACCCGGAGGATCCGGCGTTCTGGGTGCCTAAACGGTTTGGCGTGGGATGGACGCTGAATTTTGCGCATCCGGGTTCGTGGGTGATGATCGGAGTGGTCCTTCTGGCGGTGGTTTCACCCCTGGCAACGCACTTGTTTTGATGGGGAATGGCCGGAGGGCTATGTTCATGACAATCATGGATTTTGGTGGAGACATGGGTGCATGGATGAGGAGAGGTGGATGTTGGATGAAAAATGGCAAACGGGCATCTTAATTTGCGAAGGGGCCGGGAGTGGATCTGGCGGGGGCTCATCGTCTCCGTCGCGGCGGTGGGGTTGACCGGGTTTGGAGCACCCGCGGTCTCGGCGAGTTCGAGCCGTGCCGGCGCGTCCACGGAAAGCGAGGCGGTGCAACTCACCCGACTCTGGGCCGACGGCCGCACCGCGAGCGTTGAAGCGCGCTTTGACGCGACGATGAGGTCTGCCGTTTCCGTCGCGGCCCTCGTCGGCCTGTGGAATGAACTCGTCGGCGAGGAAGGAGCCTTTCAGGGAATCGGAAATGTGCAACTCGTCACGTCGAACGGCTCTCGCGTGGCGGTGGTCACGGTCAACTTCCGAAAGGGTCGCGTGGGTTTGGCATGGAGCTTTTCCTCAACAGGCCGCGTCACAGGACTGCACGTGGTGGCGTCGTCGGTGGTGGCGTCGTCGACAGCGGTTTGGCAGCGGCCGTCATACGATCACCCGACGGCCTTCCGTCGAGTACAGGTGAACATTGGTTCTGGATACCTGCGCGTGCCGGCGCAACTGGATGTGCCCATCGGTCGTGGACCGTTTCCGGGTGTCGTATTGATCCCGGGATCCGGCCCGGAGAATATGAATGAACAGGTCTTGCAAGGTCCCGAAGAACCGTTTCGCGACCTTGCCGCCGGACTGGCCTCGTCGGGGATCGAGGTGCTCCGCTATAACAAACCCACCTACGTGAATCCGTCTGCGTTTGAAGGTCAGGCGCATGCCGCGCGCGTGACCCCTGCAATCACTGATGTTCAGAATGCGGAGGCGGCGGCCGTATGGTTATCGCACAACCCCGGCGTAATGTCCGGGCGCGTTTTTCTCCTCGGCCACAGTCTGGGCGGAGCGGTGGCGCCGCTTGTCGCCAAGCGCGTTCGCGCCGTGGAGGGATTGATTTTGTTGGCTGCGCCTGCGCGGCCCCTTGCCTCCTATCTGGTTCCGCAGGAAAGTTATCTCGATCGACTGCACGGGCCTCTGACGCCCGGTGAGAAACAACAACTGCGCCAGTTGGCCGGCCAAGTTCAGCGTGCGCTGAGCCCCACACTTACGGCGAAGACCCCGAATACGGCTCTTCCATTCGGTCTGCCCGCGAACTACTGGCAATTTTACCAGCACTACTCGGCCCCGCTGACCGCTGCCGCTCTTCACACGCCCATGCTCATTCTTCAGGGGGGCCGCGATTATCAAGTACCACCGACAGATCTCCGCATGTGGCAGACGGCGCTGGCTCGCCATCGGAGAGTGATATTTCACCTGTTTCCGTCGCTGGATCACTTGTTTATGTCTGTGACGGGACCGAGCACTCCCGCGGACTATCTCCTGCAACGGCATGTTGCCCCGGAGGTGATTGCGATGATCACGGCCTGGGTTCATGCGCATACACCAGCGTCGGCGCGGGGTTGAGGCTAGGCGTGCGACAATTCCTCCTCATGAATGATCTTGCGAAGCGGCGTTCCCATAGTCACTGTCGATGCCACCGTTTTCCACATGGGCAGTCTGCTAACGGTACGATTGGCGGGGTCTGGGATCATTGTATCACTGGTATAATGTCAGTGTAATGCAGGATAACATGGCAGCCGTCAAACACGGGAGGTCAGTCGGTGGACAAGAGGCAGAAATTTACCGCTCGTATCGCTCCAGCTTATGCTGCGTGCGCATGGGCCGTTGTATGCGCGGCGGCAAGCTTCTATTGGGCGTCCGGAGGAACGTGGGGTGTTCAGACCGTTGGCGTGGACACACTGGCCCGAAATCCATGGTTCATCATAATCGTGTGGATCACCGGCGCCTTAAAGGCCTTCGTTGGCCTCCTGGCGCTCGCGCTGGTCCGACCGTGGGGGAGAATCATGCCGCGCTGGATACCGCTCGCCGCCACATGGGGAGCGGGCGTGCTGTTTTTCCTCTACGGTGCGGCGAATTTGGCCGTACGGGGTCTCATGGCTGTTGGTATTCTAAAAACACCCGATGCCATGTATTCCGCAGCAGGATATTGGCATCTCTTGTTGTGGGATCCCTGGTGGTTGATCGGAGGCATCCTGTTTATCACAGCAGCCTGGGTTCAACGGGAACGGAAGACGCCCATGAATGCTTGAGTTCGCCCCACAAACACGCGCACGGTGGGTTCTCAAGTGGCTGCGCGAGCGGCGCAAAGATGATCCGATTTTCCGGTTGCTAAATGAGCAAGGATACGTGAAATTTGCGGAGTGCCGTTTAATGAGCGATTTATCGTTGGTTCAGCCATCGGACGTTTTGGTTTGGTACACAAGCGACGGAGCGGCAGCGGCAAGGAGACCGCGTGAAGACGGATCGTCGTGATGCTTTGCGGTTAGCGCACCTCTTGCGCTCCAAGCGCCATTACTGTCATGCTTGATCGGCTTGAAGGCTTCGGGTATGCCGTTCGTATACGAGACAAAAATGATCGCCGAGTGGTGATCGCCCAATTGACGGAATCTGGTGAGGAAGCACTGAACAGGGTTCTCGATATACGGAAGCATATCCTGCAGTACTGTCTGGCGCAACTTTCACCAATTGAATTGGATTCGTTTGTTCAGACCTTAGAGAAGTTGTCCAACATCTCCGCGGCTATGGACCCGAAGACCATCATCGAGTCAGACAAGAGCGAGCATGAGCAATCCGGGACCAGTACCAATTAGTCAACCGAAGGACGTGGAGCATGGAATCTTCAATTCGGTCTCAATCGACAGTGCAATCCTCGAACCGCATCTCAGGTTCGAAAAAGTGGTGGGCACTTGCCACCGTTCTCTTGACAATGTTCTTCTCGTCTATGGATCAGACGGTCGTGTCAACCGCGATGCCCACCATTGTCAGCGACTTGCGCGGATTTTCTCTGTACGCCTGGTTATCAACTTCCTACATGATGGCGTCCGCTGTCACCGTTCCGATCTACGGGAAATTGTCCGACGTGTTTGGACGAAAGCCGTTTTACTTGCTTGGGCTCGTTCTCTTTGGAATTGGTTCTGCTATCTCCGGTCAGGCGCACACGATGATGGAACTCGTGATCGCACGCGGCTTTCAGGGGATCGGAGCTGGCGCCATGATGAGCATGCCCCGTGCGACTATCGGGGACATTTTCGATCCGAAAGAACGTGGGCGCTGGATGGGCGTCATGGGCGCCGTATTTGGATTGTCCAGCATTATCGGACCCACGATTGGCGGATGGATTACAGACTCATTCTCTTGGCGATGGGTATTTTATATCAACTTGCCTTTTGCCGCACTGGCGATTGTCGGGGTGCTTCTCACGCTGCCTAGCGTAAGGGCGGAGCATCGGGTAAAGGTGGACTGGGGCGGTTCCCTTCTCCTCGTGGCAGGACTGATTCCCATTCTTCTCGGCTTTACGTGGGCAGGCAGCAAGTACACGTGGTCGTCTCCTGTCGAGATCGTTCTATTCGCGACGGGCGTTGTCATTCTTGGCCTATTCGTCCTTGTCGAAGGCCGAGTGACCGACCCGATCATCACGCCCTCGCTGTTTAAGCATCGCATCTTTACGATGTCGCTCGTTCTCGGCACCCTGGTGGCCATGACGATGTTCGGAAGTCTGATGTTTCTGCCCCTTTTCGTCCAGGGAGTCATCGGGTTAAACGCGCAGCAGAGTGGATGGGTCATGTCTCCGATGATGTTTAGCTTTATTGTCTCGAGTATAATTTCCGGTCAGATCATGACGCGGACAGGCCGATATCGCGTGTTGGCCAATGTCAGCGGGGTCATCACGGTGCTGGGATTGCTCTTGTTCATGACTATGAATGTCCACACAGGGTATGCCCAAGTCGTACTGAACATGGTAGTACTCGGCCTTGGGATCGGCGCCCTCATGCCACTGTTGAACGTGGCAGTCCAAAATGCATTTCCCTACAGCATGATGGGTACGGTGAATGCGTCACAGCAGTTTGTCCAGTCGCTCGGCGGTGTGATTGTGTCTCCCATCTTTGGTTCGATGCTGACTCAGGGATTTCAGCACACTCTTGCATCCGCTCTGCCTAAGACATTGCAGAAGATACCTAGTCTAGCTTCCATCAGTCCGCAATCCCTGATGACGGCCGAAGCGCAACAGGCGATCGCCGGCCAATTTTCGAAGTTCGGCGCGCTGGGGCATACTTTGTATATGGAGTTGCTAAGCGCGGTAAAACTGGCATTGACTTCTGGCATGCTGCGTCTGTTTGATGTTGGTTTCGGCCTCGCAATACTCCTGTTCATCGGAACGTTCTTCCTGCCTGAGCTGCGACTCAAAGGCAAGGAGTACTTTGGAGAGAGTGGCATGCATCTCGCTGGATCCAGCGAAGACTGAGCTTGCCGGCGGAGATTCCAGGTGGATATATCCAAGCGAAAAAATATCATAAACCCACTTGATCCTAACGTAGCGTCAGGTTGTATGATGTGTCTGCCGGCAAAAAAAACGACGTGCACGAAGTGAGGGGATGATGACGGACAAGGAAAAGTGGAAAGTGGGAGAATTGGCCAAACTGACAGGCATTACGGTCCGAACGCTGCACCATTACGACCAAATCGCACTGCTCGTTCCTTCCCTGCATTCGGAGGCGGGCCACAGACTGTATTCCAGGAAGGATCTCGCCCGTCTGCAACAAATCATCTCCCTGAAGCAGCTGGGTTTTACTTTGGACGAAGCCAGAGATTTGCTCGACAACCCCGATTTCAGGCCGGATGAGGCCATACGAATGCAATTGGAACGTTTGCGTCAACAGATCCGGCTTCAGGAGGACCTGCGCATCCGACTGGAACACCTCCATGAGTTGATTCGAACTCAGCAGGACCTGTCATCGGCGCAATTAATCGAAATCATTGAGGTGATGAAGATGACGGAGAAGTATTTTACCCCGGAGCAATTGGACAAAATCAAGAAACAAGGAGAACTTTTCGGCCCGGAGAAAATCAGAGAGGTAGAGAACGAATGGTCATCCTTGATTGCCAAGGTTCGCGCGGAACTGGAAAAAGGAACGCCGCCCGAGAGTTCCGAGGTCCAGATGCTGGCCAAGCGGTGGAAAGAGTTGGTCAACATGTTTACAGGCGGGGATCCCGGCATCACCAGGTCCGCCCAACGCTATTATTCGGAAAACCCGGACAGGGCGGCTGAATTCGGCATCGACAAGGAGCTGTGGCAGTACGTCTCGAAGGCCATGGCCATCAGTTGACCGACTGCTGACTGACGGCGCAGGCTGAACACTGGTCAATCCTGGAAGGGCCCTGGGATTCTGCACTTCGCGGAACCCGGGGCCTTTTTTTGAGTGTCTGGAGTTCCGCATGCGCATCGGGGGCCAGTTAACGGTACTTTGTAGAGTGAAAAGGAAAGCTGGCGGATTGCGTGCTACAATGGGAACGTCAAGCCAAAAGTGTTTCGTCACGTTGGATGCGTGGCGGCACTCTTGGGAACGAGAGAATTTGGTGCAACGAGGACGTCAACTTGGGAGACGAGTTCAAGGCATGCTCTATTGTTTAAATCATGCTTGGCATAACACCTAATAGTATTATAATTTGACCCGACGCCATTAGGCGTCATATTTAGGAGGGATCGTGGTGAAAAGCAAAACATTGCCAGAAATCCGTAAAACGGTCGTAGTTAATGCACCAATTGAAAAACTATGGAGAGCTGTGTCCACATCAGAAGGCATGGCCGCATGGTGGATGGACAGCACTTTTCTTTCACGACGTAAAACAGGTCCATAAACAATGGAGGGAATCATATGAAGTTTAATGACATGCACTATGAGCGCCCTGACATTCAGGATGTAGAAACAAATTTTCGCGAACTTCTGTCCAAGTTCTCGTCCGCAGAGACACTCGACGAACAGGTACGAGTGATCGAAGATGTCAATGCACTTCGAAATCACTTTATGTCCATGTCCACTTTGGCCTCAATACGGAACTCGATTGACACTCGGAACGATTACTATCGCGAGGAAAAGTCGTATTTCAATCAAGTTAACCCAACCTTCGAAAGCCTAGAAATCGAGTTCCGCAGAGCTATCACCTCGTCTGAGTACCGAAAGGAACTGGAAAAAACGTTTGGGTCCCAATTGTTTCGTATCTCCGACTTGGCAGTCCAGTTCTTCTCTCCGGACATTATCGAAGATCTACAACAGAATAACGAACTCATCACTGAATATAACAAGCTCGTGGCATCGGCCAAGATCTCGTTCGATGGCCAAGAATTGACTTTGTCGCAGCTCGGGAAATACTTGAACGTCCCTGATCGGGCTGTTCGTAAGGCTGCATACGAAGCCCGCTATGGTTTTTTTGCATCACACGAGGAAGAATTTGACGACATCTACGACCGCATGGTACGGGTGCGCACGAGCATGGCAAAAAAACTGGGTTACGACAACTTTGTCAAAATGGGATATGCACGGATGAACCGGACGGACTATGGGCCCGCAGAAGTTGCTGCATTTCGCGAACAAGTCAGGAAGTTGATTGTGCCCCTTGCGGGAAAGTTGCGAGAGCGTCAACGCATTCGGATTGGCGTAGACTCCCTCCATTACTACGACAATGCATTCGACTTTGCGTCGGGAAATCCAGCGCCCAAAGGCAATCCCGATTGGATTGTTGAGAACGGGCGAAAAATGTATAGTGAACTTTCACCGGAGACGAATGAGTTTATGTCGTTTATGATTGACAATGAGCTCATGGACTTGCTTAGTAAAGATGGAAAACGCGTGGGCGGATATTGTGACATCATCCCTGGCGAAAAGGCGCCGTTCATCTTTGCCAACTTCAACGGCACCGCGCACGACGTGACCGTGCTGACTCATGAAGCGGGCCACGCTTTTCAAACCTACTGTTCTCGGAATTATTCGATTCTGGATTACCTGAACCCCACGTTGGAAGCAGCCGAAATTCACTCCATGAGTATGGAGTTTCTTACTTGGGACTGGATGCACTTGTTTTTCGAAGACGACACGGCGAAGTTCAAGTTCTCACACCTGAGTGGAGCCATTGGTGGACTTCCGTATGTTGCAGCCGTGGACGAGTTCCAACATTTTGTCTACGAACACCCCGAGGCGTCGCCGGCGGATCGAAAAACGGCATGGCGCAACATTGAACGGACGTACCTTCCACACCGAAACTATGCTGAGAACGAGTATCTGGAGCGCGGCGGTTTCTGGCATCAGCAGTTGCACATTTTTAATTATCCGTTTTACTACGTCGACTATGCTTTAGCGCAAATCTGTGCCTTGCAATTTTGGACGAAGATGAACGAAAACCGTGAGGGTGCATGGAACGACTATCTGCACCTATGTCGGCTTGGCGGTACGAAGTCGTTTGTTGACCTCGTTCGCGAAGCGAACTTGATCTCACCGTTTGAATCCGGGTGCGTGGAATCGGTAATCGGCGAAATAGAACATTGGCTTGATAGTGTGAACGACAAACAACTCTAAACCCTACGATTCACCAGATGTCACGGCTTTTCACCCGAATCAAGACGTTGCTTCCGCCAACGTGGAATTGTCCTGCGCTGCCATCTGCAAGCGTCACTGCCGTATCATCGCTCGCTAACTTTTTAAGAGTGGTTACACAGAGAGGGTTGATCACGAATGTTCGATGTTTTGAAGCAACAATACGAGTGCATCAGGTCCACCAGACAGACTCTGGCTGCGTTTCTGGAAGAGGTTCCGTTGCAAAAGTTGCTCAGCGCAGTTTCCGAGTTGAATGGTGGATCAGACCGGAAGACTCCTACTGGAACCATGTAGACGCTGACTGAATCCCGCGCAGAGCCTTCCCTCGATCAGTCTGTTTTATTTTTGCGGCAATCGCTTTGTTTGCCGTCTGAAAAGAAATCGAACGGGAGCCACCAGTGTGCACTTCGTCACAATCCGCTGGACTGGATGGGTATATGCTGAACCTGTTGCTCCCGTATTGCGCAGCATCAACAGGGGCGAGAAGCCCCGGTGAAACCCATTTGAGGAGGAATTTCCGTGAGCGAAACTTTCGCCGCAACCGTCAATGCGACGGAGTACCCACCGTCCCAAAAGCACAAAGTCATTTTTGCAACGTTTGACATACTGCAACCCGGACAGGCCATGCTGCTTGTCAATGACCACGATCCAATGCCGTTGCGCTACCAGTTTGAGTTGGAACGCCCCGGCATCTTCACCTGGGACTACATTGAACAGGGCCCGCAGACTTTCCGCATTAAGATTGAACGAAAACAGCAATGATTGCTCGGATGATATGGCTCCCTGTGACGCCGTTCTTGAAGAAGAGGAATTTCGCTTCTCATACGAAGGGAGGTGATCCTTGTGCGAGTCCTGCGAATCACACCGCGTGGTTACTGTTATGGGGTGGTCGGAGCCATGAAGATTGTGCAGGAGGCCATCAACGATCCCTCCTTGCCGCGACCGATATTCATTATCGGCATGATTGTGCATAATCGTCAGGTTGTCGACGCGTTTGACGACAAGGGCGTGATCACGCTGGACGGCGCCAGCAGGTTGGATCTCCTCGAACAGGCAGTTTGCGGCACGGTCATCTTCACCGCGCACGGGGTATCCCCGTCCGTCAAACGACGCGCCGCAGAACGCGGGTTGCGGGTACTGGACGCCACATGCCCCGATGTGACGCGAACGCACGATTTGATTCATGATCGGGTTGGCAAGGGGTATGACATCATTTACATTGGCCGCAAAGGCCATCCGGAACCAGAAGGAGCCGTTGGCGTCGCGCCGGACAACGTGTACCTGATTGAAACCGAGTCCGATCTCCACGCGTTGGCGCTGGACAACAGGCACATCGCGGTGACAAACCAGACTACGCTCAGCCAATGGGATACGGCGGAACTCATCAAAAAAGTGAAGACTAAGTATCCACAGGCGGAGATTTACAATGAAATCTGCATGGCGACCCAGTTGCGGCAGCAGGCCGTGGCGGAGCAGGCGCGCGAAGCAGACCTGTGCATTGTCGTCGGCGACGCGCGCAGCAACAATTCGAATCGTCTGGTTCAGGTGGCGAAGGAATTTTCGGACACGCCCGCGTATCTGGCGCAAAATGTCGTCGCGGTGAATCCTGACTGGCTTATCGGCAGAAGCACCGTCGCCGTCACGTCTGGTGCTTCCACTCCCAGCGTGATCACGAAGGCAGTGATTGAATACCTGGAACAGTTTGATGAACGTGATCCGACAACCTGGGATCATAAGGACAAGGATGCGCATACCCGCATTTTGCCAAAATCGCCCGCATCCGCAATCCCCCGTTCTGTCGTGCTCTGAACGGGGGATTGGAGCGGGTTCGGGAATCCGACTTTTAAGCGATCGGGAGGGAATCTTGATGAACATGATGGAAATGCTGCAGATTCAAAGAGAGGAGTCACACCTCGTCATCGACGCCCGGAATGCGATCCGCAATGGTCATCATCCGAGATACGAGATATTGACGCTGGTCAAGGAGGCGCCGAGAGGCACCTTGTGCGAAGTCCACGTTCCCCATCGGACAGCCCCGCTTATCGCAGCCCTTGAAGAACTTGGACTGAACGTTGCCGTCTCGCAAGTGAGCCCTGGCGACATTCGACTCCGGGTCATGAAGATCTGATCTACAACATGTCAGTTCGGATGTCAGTTCGGCGCCCTGCCAGACTGGACCGTCGGGAAGGTGGTCATGGATGAGCGAGCAACACACCCAGTACGACAGCATAGAAAACGCCCTGCGCAAAATAAACGGCCTGCTGCAGGAGGCCCGTATCGGCGGTTTCGACATCCTCCATGAAGATGTCGGAGAGCGCCTGAATCCTGGCGACGTGTATGATGCGTATATTGACATCGACCGCGCGCCATCTTCGGAAGAAGAACTTGGCTCTGCCCGTTGCGGACCTTTCGCCGCCATATTCCTTCAGCGGTTCCCTTCAGGCGATTCGTCCAATTGGCAAAACTATATTGGACAGACATTTGACGCCCGTTACGTAAAGGGATTTCGACAGGGATTCCTGCTTACCCTGCCGGAAATCTTCGCGGCTGGCGAAACACACTATTTCCGTGGGTTGTACGATGGCGTCATGGCCCATGCCGCTGTATATTAGGGTTGCGGTCTCACCATCAGGATGATGTGAATTGCCTGAACCGTACGCTGGTTTACTGGCCATCAGTGGCCCAACGGAACTGAATTGCGCTGCGAATCTTTATAAATCACGGAATCTCCACCCGGTGACAGAGGGTATGGAGAGGCGACTCGTGGGATCGATTCGGAAAACAGTACAGATGGAGGTTGTTCCAGGTGGCTCAACGCGAATTGACGTTTCGCATCATGCGTTTTAATCCAGAGGAGCCGAAGAAGAAACCGGTTCTCCAGGACTTCCATTTGACTGAGGAACCAGGGATGTCCCTGTTTATCGTCCTCAACAAATTGCGCGAGGAACAGGACCCCACTCTTCGCTTTGATTTTGTCTGCCGTGCTTCGATCTGCGGATCATGCGGCATGTTGGTCAATGGAACGCCAACGCTTGCCTGCAAAACACTCACCAAAGACCTGCCGGAAATCACCACATTGTTGCCTTTGCCTGTGTTCAAGCTGCTCGGCGACCTGTCCGTGGACACCGGCGTCTGGTTTCGCGACATATCCCTGCGTACGGAGTCATGGATTCACACGGATGAACCATTTGTTCCCGATGCGCCGGAAGAACGGATGGACAATGCAGTAGCGCAAAAAATTTACGAAGCGGAACGCTGTATCGAGTGTGGGGTCTGTATCGGAGTCTGTGTAGTGGCAAACCTCAGGCCGGACTTTATCGGGGCTGCAGGTGCGAACCGAGTGGCCAGATTTATGATCGATCCACGGGATAAACGGACAGAGCAGGAGTACTTTGACGTGGTGGGCAACGATGACGGGATTTTTGGCTGTATGGGTCAGATGGGCTGTGAAGACCACTGTCCGGTGGGCATTCCGCTGCGCGATCAACTCGCCTATGTCCGACGCAAAATGGCCGTCGCGGGATGGCAATATAAAAAGGCATGATAGCTCCGCTTTGCTTGGTGAAACTATTGCCCAACCACACACAGGAACCTCCGACGTGTCGGAGGTTCTAACTCAACTTTCGATTTGCCAGCACCGTGTTTGCGGATAATCAGAACTGTTGACCCTGGAATCCTTGATAAATCAAGGTCATTTGGCACGAATCACAGATGTAGTTACCTAAATATATTCTTGTGTAAAGTAATATTTTGGCTTGTCTTCGCTGTTGTGCCATCATCACACTGATCGTTGCGCCTGGCTGGCTGAATCGACGCCAGCCAGATGACGGGGATCGGGAATATACGTGCAAAATGGATCGCTCTCCATGTAGTCGTCTGTCAGCGCATGCGCACGGGCGCGGGAGCCTGCGCAGACGCGGTTAAACTCACAGTACCCGCACTTGCCGCGCAATTTGTCCGGATTCCGGAGATTCTGCAAAACGGGAGAATCGCGGTAGATGTCCGCCAAAGGTTGTTGGCGCAGGTTCCCGACCGCCAGAGGCAGAAATCCGCTGGGAAACACCTCTCCCACATGCGAGACGAAGAGAAATCCGTTTCCATCCCAGACCGGCCGCATGCTGCGCGACATATCCCGCACTTCGCCGCGTCTCGCAGCGGTTGCGCCCGTAGCTGCGGCTGCGTTCGCGTCTGCAATTGTACCCGTGGCTGCGGCTGCATGTTGCATTCTGACCCTCCGGTACTGCGGTCCCTCCGTTGTTTTGATGTCAAACGCAACATTTCCACTCAACTGATATAGCCACTCCAGCACCTTTTCGTGACCTTCCGGCGATAACATGTCCTGTAAGCGCGCCCGCCCGGTGGGAATGAGAAAAAAGACGCTCCACAGAACCGTGTCGAGCCGCCTCGCCAGTTCAGCGATCGCCGGCAAGTCTTCCACATTGTGCTGGCTGACTGTGGTGTTGATCTGCAAAGGAATGCGCAACTGCTTGAGATAGCTGATCTTCTCCATGGTCAGGTCAAACGTTCCCCGAATCCCGCGAAACCGATCGTGGATTTCCGGAGTGGAACCGTCAATACTGAACGCCCAGCGTGCAAGCCCCGATTCTTTCAGGGCCTTCATCCGTTCAAACGTCACCTTCGGGGTGGCGCTTGGCGTGATGGAGACAGGCAACCCTTTGCGGCTGGAGTAGGAAACGATATCCACCAAATCAGCGCGTTCCATGGGATCGCCGCCGGTGAGCACAAAGAGCGGGCGATCCATCTCCACGAGCTGATCGATCAGGCCATACGCTTCCGCAGTGGTCAATTCATCGGGATTGCGATGCTTGATCGCCTCTGCGCGGCAATGGCGACAGGCAAGCTGACAGGCGCGGGTGGTTTCCCAGATTACAATAAAAGGATTTTGCGCAAAGTTGTTTGATGGCATGATAAAACCCCCGGTCATTTTTCGTCTTCTGACTCATTATGACCGCTACTCCGAGGAATCATTGTGATTTTCATCACCAATTCCTCTTGTTTCGCTAAAAACGGGATGTTGTTTCTGTTGACGCATAAAGCCTGGAAGCTGGCTGGGATGCCTGTCCGAAACCTGACGGATATAATGGCTGCAACTCAGGAAAGGAAATGCACCGCCATGACAAGAGAGTGCTCTGGATGTCCTGTCCTGGTTGCCCTATGGTGCGGTGCGCACTAAATTCACCTGAAGGATGTGTAAAGCAGAGAGTGGTCCTTGAATGGGCGTGATCTGTGTCACATCTGACGGCTGGGCAACGTGATATGGTAAAAATGAACATCATATTGAAGACGGAGGACATCCACTCATGAGCACAACCTTTAAAGGAACCGAGACGCTCGGCGACATCGTCGTGAAATTTCCGAATGCGGGGAACATTTTTAAATTGAACGGAATCGACTTTTGCTGTGGCGGCGACCAACTGTTAGCCGAGGCGGCGACAGAACACAACATTGACGTTGCCTATATTTTGGATGAGTTGAACCGAAGTTATGATGAGTCCCAGAAACTCGGGTTGGAGATTGTCGACTGGACATCAGTGCCCCTTCACCAACTTATTGACCACATCGTCAATACCCATCACGCGTATCTGCGCCAAGTTTTTCCGCCATTAACAGAACTCACGACGAAAATCCTCAGAGTACACGGAAAAAATCATGGCGATGTCCTGTCAAAGGTGCACCGACTGTTCAGTACGCTGCGGATCGACATGGAGGAACACATGATCAAGGAAGAAGAGATTGTATTCCCGCAAGTCGTCGATTACGAAAAGAATCCTTCTGACGACAAACTGCAAAAAGTAATTCACGCTGTCGAAGAACTGGATCGCGAACATGACGGCGCCGGTGACATCGTGAAACAGATTCGTAGGGTTACTGACAACTTCAGACTTCCAGAAGACGCTTGCAGCACGTATATATACACCTTTGAAAAACTGCAGGAAGTCGAGTCGGACATTTTTCAGCACATTCATTTGGAAAATAACGTGTTGTTCGCGCGCTTGACAAGGGAACAAAAAGCGCACATCAGCGCAAACTGACAGAGGTGCCATGCTGCGCCCGTTCTGCCGGAATCGTGTGCTGTACCGCTGCTCAGATCAGATGGTTGCACCGAACTTACCTTGGCACGATAAAACTGAAAGAGATCATGATCCTCATATGGGAGGCGAACAAGATGGCCAATGATGAAATTGATCTGAGGATTCGCAGTTTTGCAATCAGTGAAGATGTGAATCGTGCGCCAAATCGCGCCATGCTGAGGGCCGTGGGATTTCACAATGAAGACTTCAAGAAGCCGATGATCGGCATAGCGAGTACCTGGAGTGAGGTAACTCCCTGCAACATACACATTGACAACTTGGCGCGCGTCACCAAGCAGGCGGCGAGAGAAGCAGGCGGGACTCCGCTTATATTCAACACAATCACTGTCTCTGACGGCATATCAATGGGCACGGAGGGGATGCGCTATTCTCTTCCGAGTCGGGAAATCATTGCCGATTCCATTGAAACGGTCAACGGGCAAAACACTCGCAGAAAACCTTGTCAACTCGCCTTCTCTCGATCCCGGACAAATCGTCATACGGCCATTGTCCGATCCGCTCAGAGTAACGGGTCCGCTTGTTGTTTTGCGGGGAAATCTTGCTCCAGAAGGTGCGGTCGCTAAAATGTCCGGATTGCTGATAAGACAAATCACGGGGCCTGCGAAGGTGTACGATTCTGAAGCGTCCGCGACTGACGCTATTTTTCATGACAGAATTCAGTCTGGGGATATCATCGTGATTCGCTATGTAGGACCAAAAGGGGACCGGGAATGCCGGAAATGTTATCTGTTACTGCAATCCTGGTCGGAAAAGATCTCGGTGGCAAGGTTGGTCTTGTAACCGACGGTCGATTCTCGGGAGGCTCTCATGGCCTTGTTGTTGGCCATGTTTGTCCGGAAGCCCAAGTTGGTGGACCCATTGCTTTATTGCAGGATGGGAACAGGATCACGATTGACAGTGAAACGCAGGAACTGACCGTGCATGTATCCAATGAGGATTTGGCCAAGCGCGCACTTGCATGGAGTGAGCCCTCATTGAATTGCGACAGGGGCGTCCTGCAGAAATACGCTCGATTGGTGTCCTCCTCATCGGCAGGTGCGGTCACCTGCTAGATCGTTCCGCCTGGCTGACTAAATCGACGCCAGCCAAATGACGGGGATCGGGAATATACGTGCAAGACGGATCGCTCTCCATGCAGTCGTCTGTCAGCGCATGCGCACGGGCGCGGGATCCTGCGCAGACGCGGTTAAACTCACAATACCCGCAAGTGCCACTGTGTCTTTGGCGTGCCCAATTCACCTGGGAAACCAGTGAGGCATAGGCTACACATCCTCTTCCAGTTAATTCGCGGGGAGTGAAGCCGCGTAGGGAGTGGTTCTGGCTACAGGCAGCCACCATAAGTGGCGACAAGTGAGGAGAGGATCTTATGGCAGATTTAATTTTTTCGACGGAGTTGCAGTGGCAGGGTACGGGACGCGAGGGGGAGGGAAAGATCAAACTCGGTGATTTCTCCGCCTCATACGCGGCGCCTGCCTCTATGGGTGGCAAGGGGGTGGGAACGAGTCCGGAGGAACTGCTGATCGCAGCTGTGAGTACCTGTTATAGCGGAACGTTATTCGGTGTGTTGCGAAAGAATGGGTTGCTTGTGGAAAAAGTATCTGTACGGGCAGAGGGACTCGTGACAGGGTATCCAATGCAATCGAAGTTTTCCCGTTTATCCGTTTTTCCTACGATTTTTGGTGGCAATCCTGATCAGGCGGCAGACTACCAACGTTCTGCGGAAATGGCTCGAGATAAGTGCTTTATCGGGAAGGTGATCGCGGGAAACGTGTCTTACGAGGTGGGAGATGTACAAGTATTTCCATCAGAGAGGTAATAGATCGCTCTTTGACAGAATGGGTCGCGTCTCGCCGGGGAACCCATTCTGTTCCTTTCTCTGGCCCGCATATTTTAGCGCTCTGCTGAAAAGTGAATGTTACGCAGTTTGCGATCGGCAGATACGGTTTTAGCAAGCGAGATCATGGAATCCGATCATTTGCGATAAAAGGCAACATTTTTCTCGATCCAGCCTTGCTCTGATTCCGGAACAAATTCGTCCTGGAAGATGGCGGTTACGGGGCAAACTGGTTCACAGGCTCCGCAATCAATGCAAGTATCCGGATCGATGAGATAGGTCTCGTCTGCATCGTGGATCGCGTCTACCGGGCAAGCCTCGACGCATGACGCATCCTTCACACCAATGCACGGTGACGTGATGACAAATGTCATGTCGAATAACTCCTTTCTTTATATTGTGCTCAGGATCTTTGAGATCGTTCGTTTACTATACTATACTCCAGGTTCCAATCTTTCGCTATGTGCTATATCATAGTTAAGATTAACGCATGGTGGCGGCAGTGTGTATGATGTAGATCACAACAGGGGAGGTTGGGATATTATATAATTTGGAAAATGATCAGTTCTAAGTAGATTCTGGTAAACGGTCGCTATGAGTTGCTAAAGGGTCGGTGAAGGAGGCGGTTTGTTGGATACAAGAAACACTCGGGCAACCTAAACACTTCAGAAATGGGTCATCGGCGGAACCAGATAAGCCCCCCCTCGGGGTCTGTCCGGACAACGGGCAGTAAGCGGATCAAGCGCAGGCGGAGTGAAGCCGAAATCCTTGGGGTTAGTAATCGCGATTATGCTCCAAAAACGGTATGCTGTGTATAGGTTGTGACTGTGGTGCGAGCGAGGTGGTGACCATGGCGATTATGAAGGATATTCCTCTTCAGGTCAAACGGATCTACGATGAATCTCGGTCAGACGACGGACTGCGTGCGCTGGTGGATCGACTGTGGCCGCGCGGGATGCGCAAGGAAGAGGCGCATATAGATGTCTGGCTCAAAGATGTGGCACCCAGCCCAGCACTTCGCACATGGTTTGGTCATGTAGGCGAACGGTTTCCAGAGTTTCGCGCAGCTTATGAAATAGAACTCGCTACTAATCAATGCTGTATCCAAGCGGTCAATCAAATCATACAGTGGTTAAACCAGGGTTCGGTTACGTTGCTATACGCCGCAAAAGATCCGATTTGCAACCACGCCGTGGTTCTGTACGATGTGGTGATTGCGCGTTGCCGATTGAGCGAAAGTTGTCGAACCAAGTATCCTTGAGAATTCCGAGGTTGTTGTTTCTAAATCAAGCAGACAGGAGAAACGTCATGCATGCTCGTATCGGCGATCGTGTCGCTCATCCACAGGAGGGTAAACCGGGCGTTGTCGTGGATATTCTCACGAACCCGGCCTGCTTACTGCGCACATTGGTCATCCAATGGGGCTCCAGAGAGATCGAAGAGTGGGAGGAGATTGAGTTCGGTTCCTTGGATGATGGGGATGATTGATTCCGCAAGAATTATGTTTTCAATTTGGCATTCCTTTTGCAATCTCCTGAAGTGCATTCACATTTTTAATTTCCACACCCTTTTTGCCGGAAAGGGAGATCCACCCTTGCTCATCAAAATAAGCGAGCTTGCGGCTCAGTGTTTCCGGCGCGATCCCAAGCAAGGCCGCGAGGTCTTTTTTTGCAACGGGGAGTTTATGAGAACCGGGGTTTGGGCCTCCTCGTGTGCCAAAGTTAAGCAACACTTTGGCAATCCTGCGATCTGCATCAAGCAGGCTCAATGATCCTGTCCATTCATCTGCGTCACGCAGTCGATCGCTCATGGCCTGAAGAAAACGGTAAGCCATTTCAGGATTGTGTTTTAAAATGGTTTTTAAATCTTGTCTATAGATACGACACACGACCGCATCCTCGACAGCCTCCGCATTGGTGTACTGAATATCTTCCTTAAATAAAGCTAATTGTCCGCCGAAGTCGCCTGCAAAGAGAAACCGCAAGATATGCTCCTTTCCTTCATCGGATAATTTATAAATCTTTACCACGCCTTGATGGATGATGTACAAGGAATCCGACTGTTCCCCTTCTTGAAAGATGAACTCGCCTTTACGGTAATGCCGCGATTGTACAGCCGCATCCAAAAGCACTACCTCCGATTGTTTTAGATCCCGAAAGATGGGTACATGGCAAACGCATGACTCATCGCCCACACAGCCCGAAAATTCACTCGCCATCCGGCTCACCTGCTTTTTTGCTTTAGTCTACACGATTGTCGTCTGCATAATCGGGTTCCATATCAGAGCCACTTATAGCAAATTGACTCCCATGTTGATCTGGATCATTTTTTCTCGGTTGTAAACCTGCGAAGATAGTTTCTAGACAGGAGAGGATTCGCATGAAAACAATAGCAACTGAAATTCAATTACCAACATGTGCCAGCTGTGTTGCGTCACTTGAAGATGCACAGCGAACACTCAAACGGCAAACTCGACCGAGTCGACGTGTCGATGAAAACAAGTGTACGGGGAGAAACTTTCCTATGCTCAATCTTGACCGCGTCGTACCCGAACTGACCGAACACGGGCATCGCAAAGCCTTCGTTCTGCGCATTGTTCAACCAGCCCTCGCGGGACTTATGGACGGTTCCGTATCGACCCTCGCGCCGATTTTCGCGACGGCGTTCGCGACGCACAGCCAGTCTACCACGTTTCTCGTGGGCCTTGCAGCTGCTGTCGGGGCCGCGATTAGCATGGCCTTTTCCGAGGGGCTGTCCGATGACGGCGCGTTGACTGGACGCGGCCGCCCGATCTTTCGCGGTATGATCACGGGGCTCATGACCCTGATAGGCGGGATCGGCCACACGCTGCCTTTCTTGATTCCCAACTTGTACATCGCCCTAAACGTCGCCTACGTCGTTGTGGGTGTCGAGCTGATCTTGATCGCCATCATTCGAAACCGCTATTTCCGCACCGCGATATGGATGTCCATTGTCCAGGTCGTCCTGGGCGGAATCCTCGTCTTCGCAGCCGGCGTTCTCATCGGAAGCAGTTGACGGCGGGGGTCCATCATATACGCGTACGGTCTGATGCGTTTCTCACCTGCTTCATGCGACACAATTCACGCAGTAGAGTGTGAACTTCTCAAATGAACTCGTTGTGTGCACCTCATCACAATCTGATGGATTTGACGGGTGTATGCTGACAATGATAATTCCGCCTCGCGGAAACATCAACGTGGGCAATAGCCCACATTATACCCAGAGTCCAATTTGAGGGGAACCTCCCGTTAGCGAAACATTATGGCATCTTGGAACCCAGCCGGATTGGTTCGTCAGGAAGGTGGGCATGGATGATCGGACCGTATGGCGAAGCCAGATTGAACAGACATTTAAAGCCCGCTACGTAAAGGGATTTCGACGGGGATTCCAGCTTACCTTGCCAGAACACTTTACAGCAGGCGAAACGCACTATTTTTTTCGAGGGTATACGACGGCGTCATGTCGCAGTACTTGTGAACAACTCAGGCAAACAGACTGAATAAGGTATGTGTAGATTTGGAACGGGGAATTCACGAAAGGTCGGCACAGGGCGTAAAGCGGTTATGATCAAGTGTAATAGACTTCATTTTCGGCTGAGTTTGTGAAATATTGGACAATCTTAACGAGAGCGGGAATGGACATGAATAAGCAGATTCTCATCCTGGGTGCAGGCTATGCGGGATTGGTGTGCGCGCTACAGACAAGAAAATATCTTACAAACTCAGAAGCGACAATCACACTTGTAAACAAGCATGACTACCATCAACTGATTACGCTATTGCATGAATCGGCCGTGGGCGCCCGAAGTGATCGGTCATTGCGAATTCCCCTCGGAAGGGTGCTGCGCGACAAGGACGTCACCATTCACAAGGGCACCGTTTCCCGGATCGAACCGGACAATAGGCGCGTGCTCCTTGAGGACGGCGAGGAACTCTCCTATGACCAACTGGTTGTTGCATTGGGCAGCGAGACTGAGTACTTTGGCATTCCCGGCTTAAAGGAACACGCGTTTACGTTAAAATCGCTAAACCAGGCGAGACTGTTGCGCACGCATCTCGAATCCTGCTTTGCACGCTATCCACTGGAACGCAGACCTGAACTGCTGCGCTTCGTGGTGGGGGGCGCGGGATTTAGTGGAATTGAACTCGTCGGAGAGTTTGCAGATGCGCTCCCCGAACTGGCCGCTGAAGCGGGAGTACCGTTAGAACTGGTAGAAATTTATAATGTGGAGGCCGCTCCCGGCATACTGCCCGGATTCGATTCCGATCTCGCCGCCGCTGCGGAGAGTAGTCTCAAGCAACGCGGCGTGCGTTTTTTGACTGGTGTTCCGATTGTGCGAGTGGACCCAGGCGTGGTTCATTTGCAGACAGGTGACGCGATCGCCGCTGAAACAATTGTCTGGACCGGCGGCGTCCGCGGCAATCAGCTTGTCATCGACGCCGGGTTTGAAACGGACCCGCGCGGGCGCGCCAAGGTGGACGCGTATCTGCAATCCACGAGCCATTCCGGTGTGTACATGTTGGGAGACTGCGCCCTGGTTCTGAACGAAGACGGACGCCCGTATCCACCCACTGCACAGTTGGCGTGGCAGATGGGGGGCGCATGCGGCAAATACCTGTACCATGATAGCCACGGTGGTCTGAAAGAAGAGTTTCACCCGGAAATTTTGGGTTCCATCGCTTCACTTGGCCGGAAGGACGCGGTGGGAAAAGTGGGCCGTTCTTACAAAACGAAAGGACGCATGGCCTATATACTGAAAGATGCCAGTCAATATCGGTATTTGGCCAAAATCGGTTCGGTGTTTGGTAACAAATGAGTAAAGTTTCGTAACCGCTCACTGGTCGATGAAACAAATGCAAATAAGGGGTACAAGGTACCCCTTGTCGAGTAACCAAAGGGTTACGATTCTGTCGATTGCAGCATAAACGGACTCCATTGGAACGCACGCCGAGTATGGTCCAGTCTGATACGTTTCTCACCTGCTGCATGCGGCACAAAGCACGCTGTAGAGAGAGAACTTCTGAAATGAAATCGTAGTGTGCACCTCGTCACAATCTGATGGATTTGACGGGTGTATGCTGACTATGATAACTCCGCCTCGCGGCAACATCAACGTGGGCAATAGCCCGGATTATGCCCAGCGTCCAATTCGAGGGGGCCCAATCTATCTGGAGGAGGTATCCGCACTATGAAAAGTTGGCGCAATGTGGGATCGACTGATCAAGCAATCAGAATCATCGTAGGGCTGGCAATCGTGGGAGCAGGATTATTCTTTGTACACGGGCATGTTGTGTCGATCGTGTTGGATGTGGTGGGCGCAATCGTTTTTCTCACTGGCGTCACGGGATTTTGCGCATTCTACAAGCTGTTTGGCATACGCACGTGTCCGCGCCGTTAAGCCGCGGGTGATGAAAGGAATGAAGAACATGGAACTCATCGTGGAACAGGCGGATAGCAATTCGTATCTGGCGTCTACAGAAATTATCGATGTCCAGGATCCTGCCGTACAGGCGATCATCGCAGACATTCGTACACGAGCCGACTCGGATGTCGCGCGTGCGCAGGCGGCCTTCGAATACGTTCGCGATCAGATCCAGCACTCTTTTGATGTGGATAGTGACGTGGTCACGATTCGCGCTTCTGATGTGCTCGGGCAAAGAGAGGGCATCTGTTTCGCAAAGGCGCATCTGTTAGGCGCACTCTTGCGAGGACTGGGAATGGCCGCAGGCTTTTGTTACGGGAGGACATGACGATCGAACTGTTTCGGGAGACTTTGCTGCAATTCCTGTTTGAAGGGCGGACAGTTCCGATGCGTCGCCTGACGGATGCCGACTGGAACAGGGTTCACAAACTGGCTGAGCAACGCCACAGAAACTGGAACTGGAATTTCGGCAAATCGCCTGAATGCAACCTGGAACGACGAAAGCGATTTCCTGCCGGAACCATTGACGTCAAACTTCTGGTCAAAGACGGACTCATTGAGATGTGCAAGATTTATGGAGACTTTTTTTGCCTCGACGATATCCTTGATATTGAGACGAGCCTGATCGGGCGGCGGTATCTGCAGGATGATCTGATGGCCACCCTGTCTGTTTTTGATCTGAACCGCTATTTTGGAAACGTGAGCGCCGAGCAATTCGTCAGCCTGTTGTTACATTGATTGATCCAGAATTGCCTTTGCGATCTCCATTCCGCAGCGATTGTCGGAAAGAGATGAATCGATGATTTCGGTAATGGTCAAAGTGATTGTAGCCATGCAGTACGAGCAGCAACGTGCAGCAACAGGTAGTAACGGGTAGTAAGCGGAGGGGCTGCAAAAATGGATAGAACAATCGAAGACCCAACTGGAGAATGGCGCACCTTCTTTGGACCGAATCTGGCGTATGCTCTTGAGTTATACGAGCGCTGTCAACTGAATCCTGAGACGGTCGACGAGCCGACGCGAGCTTGGTTTGCACGGGTGGGTCCACCGCCCAACGCTCTTTTCATGGATGACTCAGGACAGAATCGCGATGCGTCCTCTTCCGGGAGGCAGCCCGGAGTCAGTTCAACAGAGAGCGAGACGGTGTACGGCGCGCAACAATGGATACGCAGCATCCGTACCTATGGCCATCTCGCCGCCCATGTGGATCCACTGGGCGGCGAACCGCCGTACGTGCAGGAACTCGACCCGGACGCGCATGCATTGCACCAGAACAAGCTGAAGAGTCTGCCCGCCCGCGCGATCTGGCCGGACGCGCCTGAGTCCATGACTGCGGACGAGGCGGTCAGCCGTCTCAAACAGATGTATACAGGTTCTGTCGGTTATGAGTTTGCCCATGTGCACAATACGACAGAACGCGCATGGCTCCACATGCAGGTGGAAGCGAGCACATTTGCTGCGCCAGGTCCTGAGGAGCGCCGGTCTTTGCTGAACCGGCTGATTCAGGTTGACGCCTTTGAACAGTTTTTAAATCGGACATTCGTGGGCCAAAAACGTTTCTCCATTGAAGGCGTGGACGCCCTCGTTCCCATGCTGGACGAACTGATTCACAGAGCGGCGCGGGCTGGCGCCGGGCATATTCTGATTGGCATGGCACACCGTGGACGGCTGAATGTGCTGGCTCATGTCCTCGGAAAACCATATGCAGCGATTTTTTCGGAATTTCATACGGCGCCAAAGAAGGAATTGACGCCTTCCGAGGGTTCGATGGGAATCAACCACGGCTGGACTGGCGATGTCAAATACCACCTCGGCGCCAGCAGACTGGAAGGCGATCAGGACGGGCCCGCAGTGCGCGTCATTCTGTCTCACAACCCCAGTCATCTCGAATTCGTCAATCCTGTCGTGGAAGGATTTACGCGTGCGCACCAGGAACGGCGCGATCTGCCTGGCGTTCCCGTGCAGGATCCCAACGCCGCCCTTGGGATTCTCATCCACGGCGACGCGGCGTTTCCAGGCGAAGGCGTTGTCGCGGAAACCCTGAATCTGTCCGAATTGCCGGGCTATCGCACCGGGGGCGCGATTCACCTGATCGTCAACAATCAGCTCGGATTCACGGCGGACACAACGGATGGCCGCTCCACGCATTACGCGAGCGATTTGGCCAAAGGATTTGAAATGCCCATCGCCCATGTCAATGCGGATGATCCCGAGGCCTGTCTGCGCACGATTCAGTTGGCGCACGCATACCGTCGCCAATTTCACAAGTCATTCCTGATCGACCTTGTCGGATACAGACGGTTCGGTCACAATGAAACTGACGATCCGTCCTTCACTCAGCCCCTGCTATACAGCCAGATCGCGGACCACCCACGCATCCACAGTCTATATCAGAAGCAACTGGAGGACGCGGGGGTGCTGACGTCGGCGGATGCGTCGGCGATGGCGAACGCCTGTGATGCGCTCCTCCACGAGGCGTATGACGCCATGACGGCAGGCGTTCCCGCGCCACAGCAGGATGACGGCGGACCGCAGGCGGACGGCCGTCCACCTCTTGCTCCCGCTCCCGCCGCATATCTGCAGGAACTGAACGAAACAATGCTAGAGATCCCTGACGGATTTTCCGCCTATCCGAAACTGGAGCGGATCGAACAGCGCCGGCGCGACGCATTTGCGGTCGGCGGCAAAGTGGACTTTGCGCTGGCGGAAGCGCTCGCCTTTGCCACCATTCTGGCCGCAGGCATCCCCATTCGTCTGACCGGGCAGGATACGCAACGCGGCACATTCAGCCAACGGCATCTTGTATGGCATGACAGCCGCATCGCGGCAACCCATTGCCCGCTGCAGCATTTGCCGGCGGCGAGGGCGTCCTTTGCCGTCTATAACAGCCCTCTGTCCGAAACCAGCGTTCTGGGCTTCGAATACGGGTACAGTGTGCAATCCCCCGGCTCGCTTGTCCTGTGGGAAGCGCAATTCGGCGACTTCGCCAACGCCGGTCAGGTGATCATCGATCAGTTTATCGCGGCCGGATACAGCAAGTGGCGACAGGCGAGCGGACTTACGTTGCTGCTTCCGCACGGCTATGAGGGACAGGGCCCGGACCATTCCAGCGCGCGGGTGGAACGATTTTTGCAATTGTCGGCAGAACACAACTGGATTGTGGCAAACCCCACATCGGCGGCCCAGTACTATCATCTCATCCGCGAGCAGACCAATCGACTGTTCAATAAACCGCGACCGCTCATCATCATGACGCCAAAGAGTCTGTTGCGCAGTCCGAACGCCGCGTCCACCATAGCAGAACTGACTGAAGGTCACTTTCAACCCGTCATGGACAGCACGCTTGCGCCAGACAGCAGAGAACAAGTCAAACGCGTGATCCTCTGTTCCGGAAAAGTGGGCGTTGAATTGATCAGGGTTTTGCAGGAGGAGTCGGTTACAGCAGACAGCATCGCCGTGATCCGTCTCGAACGCCTGTATCCTTTTCCAAAGGCGGAACTACTGTCAATTCTAAAATCCTACCCCAATGCAATCGATTTTGTATGGGCCCAGGAGGAACCTGAAAACATGGGGGCAGGGCGGTACGCGCGTATTGAGACGGCCGGTCTACCTGGCGTCGGCCGACTCCAGTACGTGGGAAGACCGGCGCGATCAAGCACAGCGGGGGGCTTGCCGGAAGTCCATCAGCGGGAACAGAATCGGATCATCCATGAGGCGCTGCACGGTCCAGCAAAAGGAGGCAGGTAAAAATGGTTGAGGTCATCGTTCCGGAATTGGGAGAATCGATTCGCGAAGGAACCATTCTCCGCTGGCTAAAACAGCGGGGCGACGAAGTTCAGGAAGGCGAGATTCTCCTCGAACTGGAGACGGACAAGGTTAACCTGGAGATTATCGCGGAAACGGCCGGAGTCCTGCAAGGTGTGCATAAACAGGCGGGCGATACAGTGGCTGTCGGCGAAGTCCTGGCGAACATCGAAGCCATAGACGGCCAGGTGCGGGCTGCGACGGAAGGGCATAAACCGGCGCCCGACGCAGGGGTAAGGACCGATCCGCGTACAGAGCTTGTCCAGATCCCGCCAGAGTTGCACCCGTCCGCAGCACCGAAATCAGATGCGCCCCACGCGACGGAGGATCGCCGACTCAGACCCACGCCCTCCATGCGCCGAATGGCTCGTAGCGCGGAAGGAGACCCTGATCGTCAACCAGCCGCTCCAACTGCCTCAGCCGCCGTTTCCGCGCCGGAGAAGAGTACAGCCGCACCCGCTGCCGCTTCCGCGCCGTCCGAAACACAGCAGAGTCCAGCCCCGCCCGCTGAGGGTCACAGGATCAGCGCCGCCACGGAACCCGGTCGGAGTGACGAAAAATCCGTGCGCATGTCGCGGCGACGCCTGACGATCGCGCACCGCCTGGTCGAGGTGCAGCACACAGCGGCGATGCTCACCACATTTAACGAAGTAGACATGACCGCCATACTCGACATTCGCAAACGGAGACGCGACCGTTTCCGCGAGGAGCATGGCGTTGGACTTGGATTCATGTCATTTTTCACCAAGGCAGCCGTCAGCGCATTGCGGTCGTTTCCCGCCCTGAACGCCGAAATCCGCGGCGAAGACATGATTCTCAAACAACACTACGACATCGGGATCGCGGTTTCGACAGACAAAGGGCTTGTCGTTCCGGTCCTGCGGGAAGCAGATCGCCTCTCTTTCGCCGCCATTGAAGGGGAAATTGCCCGTTTGGCCCAGCGCGCCCGCGACGATTCGCTGACGCTTGCCGAACTGCAGGGAGGTACGTTCACGATCACCAACGGTGGCGTATTTGGCTCGCTTCTGTCCACACCCATCCTCAATGCTCCGCAGGTCGGCATCCTTGGCATGCACAAGATCCAGGAGCGGCCCATCGCTGTAAATGGACAGGTGCAGATCCATCCCATGATGTACCTTGCCCTGTCGTACGACCACCGGATCGTCGATGGCAGCGAGGCGGTGCGTTTTCTGGTCAGGGTCAAGGAGCTTGCCGAGGATTGCGAGTCGCTGCTGCTCGAAGGCTAATGCGGCCGCAGAACGCGGCAGTGCGGCGGCATCGCTCACTCATCCAGCATCTGGACGTCCTCGCCGCCGGTATGATCCAGCACGCAGGACAGGGCGTCCTCCAGCGAGAAGGCAAAGCAGATCGCCCCATAGTCCTGTTCTTCAAGCACAAAGTTGTGATCCGTTTCATTCTCGTACAACACCATCTGGATACTGTCCGCCATGAACACAGCCCGTCCTTTTTCCTGCAGACGCGCTTTCAAGTCGGCCAACATATCGAACACCGCCTTCATACCTGCCACTGTGCACCGCAATCCAGCTTATATTTATTTGGCAACGATCGGCGCCGCCTGGCCCAAAGCTGTCAGAGCCTCACTGACAACGGTGGTGACAACCCTTCTCGCCTCTGCGCTTCCTTTGCAATTTGTTGAGATTGATTGCACGGAATCCTCGGCCCAAACGTACGGATTGTCGCCGTAAAAACCGCTGATGCAGTTGCGGACCATGCCGTCGTTCTCGCGCTCAGAAAATGCCGCGCCTGCGGTGTGAACCGCCTCCTCAAATCCGTCCACGTCCTGATCGGGTAACTGTTCTAACCATTCCTTGAATTGGCTGCCACTTAGCATGTGAAACCCTCCCGTATTCGCTGATATTCTGCTCGCACCCATGCATGGTCTGGTGCGCTAGAAAGCCATTCCCACTGCTGAAGCCACCGTCCATGCAGAATCAAATGCGACGTCTGATACACTGCCCGCCGCATCGCACCAGTCCCCGGCAAAATAAACATTGGGGAAGTCGTGAAAATGCATTGGCAAACGCTTCTGTTCGCGGCCCCAGCCAATTCCCTGAACGACTGCCTGATCGGTTACCCGGGAGAACGCCAGCGCCTCGCGCCACCCGGGGTAATACGCATCGTACAGAGACTCGACCGCCTTTCGACGCTCCATCAAAACCGCCTCGTCGTCCGCTGCTTTTGCGGATGTGTAGGCGATGGCCTGCAGCAACTGGCCTCCGTCAGGAACGCAGGACGAGTCGTAGAGTGATGGATCTGTAATGAACACGTGCCGCTTCATGTCGCTGACGTAGGAGACATCGTTTCGGACACGCTTTGTCAATGCCACATCGTAGACGAGCGCGGTGTTAGGCTCTTCTGCCGCGTAGGGAACAACGAAAGGCGACAGAGGAGTATCAGCGACAAGTTTTTTCAGTGCTGTCGGCGGCGCGCACAGCACGAAAATATCAGCCTCGAATACTTCTTTGCGCGACTGCACGCTTTTTAATGCGGACTGTTCAAACTGCAGAGCGGTGATGGCGGTCTTTTCGAGAATCTGAACACCCGCCTCCTCCAGACGTTCCCGCAGACTTTGAACCAGGACGCCCCAACCGCCGACAATATAGGAAACGGGATGGTGCGTTCGGAGGACGCGCCGATAGTAGCCCAAGACCGTGGACGCACGCAAATCGCCTGGTTGCTCCGTAAAGAAATTTGTGGCAACGAGATGCAGCAGCAGGTTCCTGGTCGCCAGAGTCCAGCCCCTTCGGTCGAGCCATTCCTGAAAGGACACACTGTCGCCAGGCGTTCCTGTGAATGCGAGAATGCTCAGTACAGCGTGCACAAAATGGGCCTTGTCGCGAAACCCAGGCAACAACTTTGTGTGGAGTAAGCCCGCCAGACTGACAGAAGGGCCAGTTTCTCTTCCCGTTTCTGTAATGTAGCGCACCATATCCAGATGTGGTGTGGCAAAGTCCACCCTCACGTTCAGCGCGTCCAGCACCTTCTGCATGGCTGACCGATCCCGCGCATAGACAGCGTGAGCTCCATAATTCAGACGAAAACCGTCTCTCTCCTGCATGAGGCTGCGCCCGCCGAGTTCGAACATCTTCTCGGTCAGCGTTACCCGATGTCCTCTGACGGCCAGCAACCCCGCCACAGACAACCCGGCGATCCCGCCGCCTACAACGACGACTCTTGACACCCTGAATCATCTCCACTCATTAAACGCGAATCTGTACCTATCCAATCCATGCACTATCATCTTAGATGTCATCGGAAATCCATACTGTGCGTTATGTCACAGTCTGGCGCATGCATGCCTGTTGCTCTGCACGAGCCGCTTTATCACATGTCCGCTAGATCCCTCGTTACAGCTCGTAGACATTCAAGAGAAAAATCCAAACTTGACAAGTATACTGATAACAGATACTCTATTTACATAGATATTCAATGTATAGAGGTGAACTGATATGAATCGAGACGTTGTAAAAGGGTTCGTCGATCCTGTGATTCTTTCCGTTGTGGCACGCGGTGACACATACGGATATGAGATCGCCAAGTATGTTAATGAGTTGAGTGATGGCGCATTAGAGCTTAAGGAGGGAACCTTGTATCCATCGCTTCGCCGTTTGGAAGCTGAAAAGTTCATCGAAGGGTATTGGGGAACGGAAGCGGGAGGACCTAGACGCCGATATTATCAAATTACACAATCAGGACGGACCGCTTTGGAATCTGCGAAGGCGGACTGGCATAAAAACCAACGCACCCTTGGTTTGTTTTTAGGGGAGGTTTCCGCACAATGACAGAGCAGATACGGTCGTATTTGGAACAAGTGATGCGTCACAGTGGACTTTCCAAAAGCGAAAGAGCCGAGTGGATGGAGGAAATGGCCGCTCACTTACACGATGAAGTGATACGGCTCCTGGCACGCGGACACGAAGAAGGAGAGGCCATCACGCTCGCCTTACAGAAGTTCGGTGAGCCCTCGCTACTGCGCAGAAAAATATCTCGGGACACCTTCGGACTTTCCTTTGCAATGATCGTTTCCTTGTCTACTGTGCTCTTTGTGTTATTTTTAGTTGATTGTGGTGTGCTGGCGTTTCTTATCCAGTCGGGCGCGCCATCACAATACATCCCCAGTATCTCTAGTATGTTGAAAGCCATACCGATGTCCCCGTCTCTAATGTTGGCTTTGGGTATGAGTATTTTAACCTTGCTCAAGACACGGTGTCGGAAAGATCGGATCGCGTTGTTTGTTACCGTGGCGGTTTTTGGAGTTCTCTGGGTTTTGATGCGGATGCCATTATCATTTCAAGCTAATGAACTATTGTTTGGATTTAAGGGTCTCACGATAATGGAGCCTTGGGTCAGCGTCATCACAGGAGTAATGGTTCTATGGGGATTAGGTTTGTTCTTGTGGACAAGGAACAATTGGATAGGTTTATTTCCCGTCCTTCTTTCGATCGCAGTCGGGGTCTGGGCTCCGATCATGTGGATAATACTGAATCGTCCACAAGGAGACTTCACCTCTCTGTCCATTAGTGTCGCTGTTCGGTGCATTCCGATCGCATTACTCTTACTGATATTCAAGGACATAGATAGACATTCGATCGCGGGAAAGTCGCGCTCAACGACCTCCTGACGGAAGCAACGACGGTCTCATAGGCCTGCTCTCCACACCCGGTATGTCTCATTAATAAGGAAACATACCAGGAAATCCGTGATGAGGAGGGAAGTTGAAATGGATACTCGACAGATAGTGATTCTGGGTTCTACAGGTTCAGTTGGTCAGCAAGCCGTAGCCGTGGTTCGTGAGCATCCCGGTGAGTTTCGTGTTCTGGGGCTTGGAGCAGGCGGTGGTCAAATCGATGTATTGGCTCAGCAAATTGTAGAGTTACAGCCCGAGGTAGTGGCCATTGCCAGTGAGGAGGCATTACCAGAACTCCACACTGCTGTACGCGATGTCGTAGCTGCGCAAGGCCGTCGAATAGGCGCTTTTTCAGCTCCCCAATACTTGGCCGGAAACCAAGCAATTGAAGAGCTTGCTAAGATGTCATGTGATGTGGTGCTAAACGCCATTACTGGAGCAGTAGGCCTGAAAGCGACTTTAGCGACCTTGCGTTCAGGAAACGTGCTCGCTCTGGCTAACAAGGAATCGCTTATTATAGGAGGCGAATTCGTCACACGCGAGGCTCGCCCCGGGCAGATAGTACCTGTGGACTCTGAACATTCCGCTCTGGCTCAAGCACTTCGCGGCGGAAAAAACTCAGAGGTGAAAAGACTCATTATCACCGCAACAGGAGGACCTTTCCGTGGGATGAGACGTGCCGAACTAAAAAACGTCACCGTCGCACAGGCTCTTGCTCACCCAAAGTGGTCAATGGGGCCGGTGATCAGCATCAATTCTGCGACTATGGTTAATAAGGGGCTAGAAGTGATTGAGGCACATTTGTTATTCGGCATTCCCTATGCAAATATCGAGGTTGTCATTCACCCCGAAGCCTTCATTCACTCAATGGTTGAATTCACCGATGGGACAACAATTGCACAAGTAAGTCCTCCTGATATGAGGTTGCCCATCGCTCTCGGGCTTAAATGGCCCGAGAGAATTCCTTATGTAGTTCCCGGGGTCGATTGGTCCTCGCCACATACTTGGTCCCTACAGCCACTGGATAACGAACTGAGCTCCATGGTGAGGCTTGCTCGCCACGTTGGCGAACTCGGGGGGGCTGCTCCTGCTGTTTATAACGCGGCTAACGAGGTGTGTGTCGAAGCTTTCGTGTCTGGTCGGTTACCTTTCCTCGGTATTTTCGACGTAGTTGAGCAGGTCGTTCTGAATTCCACGCCCACTGTGAATATCCTCACCCTGGAGGATGTACTCGAAGTCGAAGCCCTGGCACGGGTTTCTGCCATTGAGTTGATCAATCGCAGACTCTCGTGAGTCAAAGCGGCTTGAGATAAAGCCCAGCGGTACTATGTCAAGGGGTTGAGAACACTGTGCGAGTACAAGAATGTCGAGTTGGTGAAGGGGAGCATCAGCGTGGATCACGTACATATGTACATCCCCGTTTCGGGCGCTTTCAGGAGCTCAGCTTCGTGTTCGCGCAGGCTTTCCATTACACGCGGGTTCTCCTTGTTCCGGCACTTTGTGTTATACTTTTCCTTGGGGAGATCTAGATAAGACGCATTGCGAGAGATCCTTATATTGTGTGCAGATGGTAGAGCTAGGCACTTTCAGCAGTGATGCCGGAAACCTCACTACAACGTAAAGCGTTTAGTGGCGGGAGGTTCATGGAGGCGATCTGTTCCATGGCGGTCAATCGGCCTGATTTGTCGAAAAGATACACGTTTTCCGATATGGAAACGTGGGAGGAACCAGAGCGTTTTGAACTGATTGACGGAACGCCATTTTTGTTGGCTTCTCCTGGCGTCGAACACGAAGACGTTTCAACGCAGTTGAGAACAGTATTCAACGAATATGTACGCAGGAATAGACCGGAATGTCGGGTTTATGGTGATCCGGCTGGTATTTTGCTTGATGAGGGCGAAAGGAACGTGGTACGGCCCGATCTTTTCGTTGTTTGTCAACCCATGATAAAAAATGGGCAAATGCTAGGAGTTCCTTTGTTTATAGTGGAGATTTTGTCCAAAAGCACCGCGAGTTATGATGTACATGTAAAATATCGACTGTACGAGCGGTATGGCATTCGGGAATATTGGGTTGTTGACCCTCTCCATCAGTTAGTTCAGGTGTACCACTTGAATCAAAAGGAATATGAATTCGCAGGCCAATTCAGCAAGGAAGATGTCATCGAAACCAAGGTATTTGAGGACTTCGGCGTTCGTTTAGGGGAAATATTTTTACTTTGAAAAATCGTTTGTGCCGATCACGTCGGACGCCAATTACACGCGAGAGAGCGACCGAGGAGGGAGCGTGTGATGGGTGACAAGATGCACATCGACGAATTGGAGATTGACGAGGCACTCGTGCAACGTCTGCTTGTCGCCCAGTTCCCCCACTGGGCAGAGCTGCCCCTGCGGCGGATCGAGCCAACTGGCACGGTGACCGCCATTTTCCGGCTGGGCGACGAATATTCCGTCCGGCTCGCGCGGAGGGCGGGGCCGACGACACCAGGAGGTCGCGAGTTCACCTGGATGACAAAGCTCGCACCATTGGTTCCGCTTGAAACCCCTGTGCCTATCGCTCAGGGGCGTCCGAATCGCGAATATCCGTGGTTTTGGGAGGTACATACGTGGCTCGAGGGCGAGACGGCGCCGATAGAAGCGATTGACGAGATTCAGGCAGCGCGTGATCTCGCGGCGTTCGTCGCAGCGCTGCAACAAGTCAATTCATCGGGTGGGCCGCTGGGACGCGGCATTCCTTTGGCTCAACGGGACGAGGACTTCCGATACTGGCTGGCGCGGTTCGATGGCGATCCTGCGGTGTCTGCCGTGTGGGAGTCGGCGCTTGCCGCGCCTCCGTGGAGCGGCCCTCCTGTTTGGCATCACGGCGACCTTGATGCACGTAACTGGCTCGTGCGAGATGAGCGCATCAGCGGCGTGATTGATTGGGGCGAAATGGGCATCGGTGATCCTGCGTGCGATGTGATGGTCGCATGGAAGTTGCACTCGCCAGAGGCCCGGGATGCGTTCCGTGAGGCTCTCCCGACAGACGACGCGACGTGGGCAAGGGCCCGCGGATGGGTCGTATCACAGGCAGTCGCAATCCTCGCTTACTACACGCCGGAAAACAATCCGATTCTGTACCACGAGGCGAAATGCTGGCTCGACCTAGTGCTGTCAGAGTGTACTTCGGAAAACCCGTAGGGGCTGCTACAATTTGTTAAAGTTCCAAATATCCTGCTGGCCTATGGACGTTCGGGTTCGATCCGGGGTCCGTTGGATCTGCTCAAGCTAATGGTGACGCTCACGCGGGCGTTGACGGGTTATTATGATTCACAGCTTCCCTGACCGTATCTGTCAGGGAAGCTGTGATATGGTACGTACGGGAACTGCATATGAAGGAGGGGTCCGCATGAATGCAGACTGGAAGAACTGGTTCTGGAAGGTGTGGGAAGAGAATCGCCACCTGACGGACCGCGTGGCGCATTCGCTGATGGAAGCCGCGGCGATCGATCAGCCGGTGGTGCCCGGTATGCGCTCATTTCGGCAATTGTTGCTCGAGATTTGGGGAATCGAACAGGTGTATGTGCGTGGATTCGCCCAGGAGGACTGGCGGTGGGAGTTGCTCCCCAAGTCCTATGGCACGTGCCCCATTGAAGAGGCGATGGCTCTCGGTGCGAGCATCCGGCAAGAAACGAGGCGACTGTGGCCGACCATTTCCGTCGAGTCTCTGACCAGGCCACGGCCGACGCCATTTCCGGGGCACCCGGAAGGCGGCGGCATCGAATGGCTGACGTATGCGCTGGAAAACGAGATTCATCACCGCGGCCAAGGCTATGTGTATCTGCGCCTCTTGGGCAAGGAACCGCCAGAGTTTAATGTTCGGACGAAGTAGAGGGTAGAGGATGAGATGAGCCAAACTGCGCGCCCGATACAGTGACATCGTGCGGCACGTCGTGAATCACGGAACCTACCACCGCGGGAACATCACGGCCATGCTCCTTCAAAATAAGGGCCAGATCGTCGTGATGGCGCGCCAACTCGGACATGTGCCTCCAGATACGGATTTGGTCGTTCCGGAACGCACATCTGGATCCGTCGGCTCATGATGCTGCGATTGTGATACGAGTAAACCAGGATTTGCAACGATTTTTTTGCGACCCGTATCCTTTTGGTCATCTGAATCGTTCATAGGGTGTCGGCGGGATGGAGGTGGTCCAATTGGCTATAAACCGGGATCTCTTGATGGGGTCCTCAGGATCGACGGAACCGGAACTTGATGCGCGGATCACCACGCTGCGCAGGGAGTTGCAGAGATACTGCGAGTTTCTGAGCGGCTCCCGACACGATGCGGAGGACTTGGTGCAAACGACCTTGCTAAAGGCGATGCCGGTGCTAAGTGGTGAACGGGTACATCCGAATGTACCTGCGTTACTGCGGCGGATTGCAAAAAATACTTGGCTTGACGAAGTGCGCGCGAATGTGAAGTGCCAACCCTGCGGTCCCGATACGATGGCGGAGCTTCTCCACGTGGGACCGGCGGACCTCCCGGCGGTGGAAGAGGGTTTGCAAGTCCTGATACAGAGGCTGACACCACAACAGCGGGCTGTCGTTCTCCTTTGTGATATCTTCCAATATACGGACCGTGAGGCGGCAACGTTGTTGGGGGTGAGCCGTGGCGCGGTCAAAGCGGCTTTGCATCGGGCAAGAGTGCGTTTGGAATCTGTAGCGGAAGGTGCCGACATCCTCTGTTTCACTGACGAATTGCAGAAAGAGATTCTGGCGGCCTATGTATCGGCTTTTCGAGCGGCGGATGTCCGAATGCTGATCCATCTCTGCCAGGGCGGATTGCTCGATCCGGTTCAGGCGACGACCAACGTTCTCACCACTGCGCAGCGTCAGTCGGAGGCCAGCAAGTCGGTCGGCTGTCGTCCGGTATCGATGTTGGCCGCTGCATAACATGACTGGGAGGGTGATTCCGACTATGGGACTGATTCCGTACGTCATTGAACAAACGAGCCGCGGCGAACGCAGCTACGATATTTATTCAAGGCTGTTGAAAGACAGAATTGTCATCGTAGGCTCCGAAATTGACGATGACCTGTCGAATGCGATTATGGCACAGCTTCTGTTTCTCGCGGCGGATGATCCCGTCAAGGACATTCAAATGTATATCAACAGTCCGGGCGGTTCGGTCACAGCGGGTTTTGCCATTTACGACACCATGCAACATGTCAAACCGGACGTATCGACAATCTGTGTGGGGATGGCGGCCAGTTTCGGAGCGGTTTTACTGACGGCGGGTGCAAGAGGGAAGCGTTTTGCCCTGCCGAACAGTGAAGTGATGATCCATCAGCCGCTCGGCGGGGCCAGAGGACAGGCGTCCGACATTAAAATTCACGCCGACTGGATTTTAAAGACGCGAGAAAAGATCCACGCTCTCCTGGCGAAACACACGGGGCAACCCGTGGAACGCCTTGCAGCGGATACGGACCGGGATCGGTTTATGAGTGCGGAGGAAGCGAAGAACTACGGACTCATCGACGGCGTGATTGCGAGGTAAGGGGCCCTCGGGGCGGAGGAGAGGCATGCGAATCTTGATCTTGGGTGGTACGGAATTCTTGGGCCGACATCTCGTTGATGCCGCGCTGGGAAGCGGACACGAAGTTACGCTGATGAACCGGGGTCAAACCAATCCGGATCTGTACCCGAATGTCGAAAAACTGCGGGGAGACCGGGATGGGCATCTCCATGCGCTCCGTGGGCGCAAGTGGGATGCTGTGATGGACACGAGCGGATATGTGCCTCGTGTGGTTCGCCAGTCCGTCGAATTGCTCAGAGATGCCGTTCCGTATTATGCATTCGTTTCGAGTATCTCCGTGTACGCAGATTTCTCCCAAGCCGGAATGGATGAAAACGCGCCGGTTGGAACATTGGAGGACGAAACGAACGAGAATGTGCCGGAACACTACGGAGCGCTGAAGGCGTTGTGCGAAGGGGAAGTCCGGGCGGGATTCGGCGAAGGTGCGTTGATTGTCCGACCTGGGTTGATTGTGGGTCCCCACGATCCAACGGATCGATTCACGTACTGGGTTAGAAGGTTTTCGCAAGGTGGGCAAGTGCTTGTTCCTGGTCGGAGTGACTATCCGGTCCAGTTCATCGATGTCCGGGACTTGGCCGGGTGGATGATGAAAATGGTGGAGAGCAAGGTGAGCGGTGTGATGAACGCCACCGGGCCTGAAAAGGCGCTCACGATGGAGGAGTTCATCGGTGGCCTGGAAGATGTCATTCCATCGTCAGGGAATGCACAATGGGTCAGCGAAGCGTTTCTTCAGTCTCAGGAAGTAAAAGAATGGACTGAATTGCCTCTGTGGATTTCCGATGCGACTGGTTGGCAAGGCTTCACAACGATCAACGTCAGCCGGGCGGTCGCACAGGGTCTGACCTGCCGGCCACTTCCAGAAACAATACTCGATACCTTGAAGTGGGACCGGACGCGGCGACAGGAAGGCGATCTCAAGGCGGGACTGAGTCGTGATCGAGAGTTTGAGTTGCGTCGTAAGTGGGAGGTGTGGAACGCCAGATGACGGCGGGAGTCATTCGCAAGATCGCTGCCA
>JAJZEE010000142.1 GCA_021805735.1 Bacillota bacterium | reverse complement strand
CGCAAGTGCTCGGGGTCACTGGTGGCGAGGGTCAGGGTCTCAGCGGTGTTGAACTTGCCTTTAACAACGAACTCAAGGGCAAGCGGGGGGCCCTGCAGTTTGTCTCCAATGCGCGAGGCGAAGAGATTCCCGGAACGAACGACGAATATGTCGCGCCTACTCCCGGCCTTAACGTGGAACTGACCATCGATCGGCAGATCCAGCAGTTTGTCGAGCGGGAAATTCAAAATGTGGTCGCCAAATACAAACCGGATCGCGTGACAATGATCGTCGCTGATCCGCAGACAGGGCAGATTCTGGCCATGGCCAATTATCCCACGTTCAATCCTGCCGACTGGAGGCAGGCGCCTCAGGAGACGTACAACCGAAATCTCGCTATCTGGCAGACCTTTGAGCCGGGGTCAACATTCAAGATTGTTACGTTGGCGGCGGCCCTGCAGGAACACACCGTCACTCTCTCGAATCGCTTTTATGATCCAGGGTATTATGAAGTGGCTGGTCACAAGATGCGCTGTTGGAAGGCGGGCGGGCATGGATCTCAGTCGTATCTCAACGTCGTGGAAAATTCCTGCAACCCAGGGTTTATTCAACTCGGTGAGCGGCTCGGTAAAAATCGACTGTTTCAGTACATTCGAGCTTTCGGTTTTGGCAGCAAGACTGGCATCACCCTGCCAGGAGAGTCCAAAGGCATCCTCTTTAGCCCGCAACGAGTCGGTCCTCTGGAACTGGCCACCACTTCGTTTGGGCAAGGCGTGTCGGTCACTCCCATTCAACAGGTGATGGCTATGGGCGCGATCGCGAACGGCGGTATCCTGATGAAACCGCAAATCGTCAAAGCGTACGTGAATCCGACGACCGGCAAGGTTGTTCAGGCATTTGCTCCTGCGCAGGTTCGCCGCGTGATCTCTCCTGAGGTGGCGGCGCAAGTGCGCGGCGCGCTGGAGAGTGTGGTAGCGCAGGGTACGGGCGGCAACGCCTTTCGCGAAGGGTATCGCATCGGCGGCAAGACTGGAACCGCCCAGGTGGTGGTCAACGGCCATTACTCTGGCGCGCACTACATCGTGTCTTTTATCGGCATGGCGCCCGCGAATAATCCGAAACTGGTTGCTTATGTAGCGATTGATTATCCTAAACCTAAAGGCACTCCGGTTTTCGGCGGCGTGATCGCGGCGCCCGTTGTCGGCAATGTTCTTGCAGACAGTCTGCAATACCTGGGAGTCAAGCCGTCTGTCCAGGGGATCGCCAAGAAGTATCGGTATGGCATCGATCCCATTTTGACTACGGTGCCCAATCTCTCCGGACGATCGTACCAGGAAGCGACGCGGGCAGTGATTCAGAGCGGCGCCATTTTGCGGCTGGTCGTGGTTGGCCAGGGTCCGTATGTCGTCGCGCAGGCGCCGGCGGCCGGCGCGAAGGTCGCACAGGGCAGCGTGGTCCGATTGCATTTAGGGCCAGTGCCAGGCACATCCGGTTGACACACGAAATCCGTTCACCTAGAGTGAAGCTGTTCCGAAAAATCGATGGTTCCTGCCGGTTGGAAGTGGAGAGTTTGGGAAGGACGGACAGACAATGCTAGTGAAAGACATTATCGAGCCCATTGTACTAAAAACTGTGCGAGGTTCGCTGGATATAGAGATTTCGTCGATCTGTGACGACTCTCGGAGAGTGGAAACGGGATCGTTGTTTGTCGCGTATCGGGGCGAGCATGATGACGGCCATTCGTTTGTACAGGCGGCAGTCGCCGCCGGAGCGGTCGCTGTTCTGGTGGAAGAATTGTGCGATGTGTCGTGCACTCAGGTTATCGTGCCATCCACCAGGCGTGTGGCGCCTTACGTCGCACACGCTATCGCGGGATTCCCCGCCCGCGCCATGACCATGGTTGCCGTAACTGGAACCAACGGCAAGACAACGACGACGATGCTCATTGAACAGATTTTGCAGGCGTATGGCAAGACGACTGGTCTGATCGGCACGATTGAACAACGGACGAGTAGAGGCGAACTCCGAAGTTCTCACATGACGACCCCGGAAGCGGTCGAATTGGTCCGCGTTCTTCGGGAAATGCGCGAACTGGACACACAATACGTCGTGATGGAGGTGTCGTCCCACGCTCTGAGTCTGGCAAGGGTAGCCGGCATCCCCTTTCGGATCGCGGCCTTTACCAATTTGACTCAAGATCACCTGGACTTCCATGGCAGTATGGAGGCGTACGGCCAAACCAAAGGCAAACTGTTTTCGCGTCTGGGCAATGATTTCCTGGCTGGCGCCGACGGTTCGCTGCCTGTCGCCGTGCTCAACGCAGACGATCCGTGGAGCGTCGCGTACGCCAGTGAAACGGTGCACCAAGTCATCTCTTATGGCTTCGCTCAGTCCGCGGATGTCCACGCCGCCGATGTGGCCATAACGGCGGACGGGGTGTCATTTCAGCTGAACACGTTTGCCGGCGATGTGTCCTTGCGTCTGCAGATGACGGGTCGGTTCAGCGTGTATAACGCGCTTTGCGCGTCGGCGTCGGCGCTGGCGCTGGGAGTGCCGCTGTCCGTGATAAAGACGGCCCTGGAAGGCGTCGCCGGCGTTCCCGGACGATTTGAACGGGTCCTTGCAGGTCAGCCCTATACGATCCTGGTCGACTACTCGCACACGCCTGACAGTCTGGAAAATGCCTTGACAACAATCCGCGAGTTCTGCGCTGGGCGAGTATTTACGGTGGTCGGGTGCGGCGGTGACAGAGATCGCAAGAAACGTCCTGTCATGGCGCAGATAGCGCTCAAATACAGCGACTTTACCGTACTCACCTCCGATAATCCGCGCACCGAAGATCCCGACAGCATCCTCGACGACATGGAGGCGGGTATAGCAGACGCTGCCAGGGAGACATTTACGCGCGAGACGTTGCGCGCAGAGGGCATCCGCGCGGCCCTGATGCGCGCCCGCGAAGGCGACGTCGTGCTGATCGCCGGCAAAGGCCACGAAACGTATCAGATTATCGGCGCCACCAAATATGATTTTGACGATCGCGTCGTGGCGGCGGAGATCGTGCGGGGGCAACGGTGATGCGCGCGAGCCTGGCGACCGTGGCCTCCTGGATAGGCGCGCAGGGCGTCGAACTGGACACGGAAGTGCGCGGAGTGACAACGGATTCCCGAAACGTCACGCCGGGGCAGCTGTTCATCCCCCTTGCAGGGGAACGGTTTGACGGCCATCTGTTTGTCCGCGCGGCCATGGAGCAGGGAGCGGCCGGGTTTCTATGGGAACGGGAGAGACCGCTTCCGCAGGAACTGTCCACCTTGCCGCATCTCCTTGTAGCAGACACGCTAAAGGCGCTTCAGGACATGGCGAGAGCCTACCGAACTACTCTGAATGTTCGCGTGATCGGCGTCACGGGCAGCAATGGAAAGACATCGACCAAGGATCTGATCGCCAAGGCCCTGTCGGCCGATTTGCGAACGCACAAGACTGACGGTACCTTGAATAATCACATTGGCCTGCCAATGACACTTCTGGCCTTGCCGGAAGATGCTGAAATCGCCGTGCTCGAGATGGGCATGAGCGGCTTCGGGGAGATCGCCGCTCTGGCAGACATCGCTAAGGTAGACATCGGCGTGATTACCTTGATCGGAGACGCTCATATTGGCATGCTTGAATCGCGCGCAGGGATCGCCAGGGCCAAATGGGAGTTGATTGAGGCGCTTAGCAGTGGCGGCGTGGCAGTCATTCCGGCAGAGGAACCTCTGCTGGACGCTCTGGCAGCGCCTACGGGCGTTGAGGTGGTGCGCTTTGGCGAGGGCCCTCACGCCGACTGGCGGTTATACGACTATCAGGCAGTGGGAGGAGGCAGCGAGTTTCGCGTCCTGCCCGCCGATGTTTTCGTATCGCTGCCAGTTGCCGGGCGGCATCAGGCGAGAAACGCCCTGTGCGCGCTTGCCGTGGCGGACCTTGTGGGAGTGGACGCGCGTCGCGCGGCGAATGCCCTTGCCACAGCCTCACTGTCGAAAATGCGCATGGAGACTTCGCAGCCCCATCCGTTGCTGACTGTCGTCAATGACGCCTACAACGCCGCGCCGTCCTCAATCTACGCGGCCCTTGAGGTCGTGCGGAACATGCAGGTGGATTACCGCATCGCAGTCTTGGGCGATATGCTTGAACTCGGTCAGGAGTCGGAGCGACTGCACCGTGAAGTGGGGCAGACCCTGCGCCAGTTCGGCATTGACGCTCTGCTGGCTGTGGGAGAATTCGCGCTTTTTTATCTGGAAGGCGCGAACGGCGTTCCGAGTGTGGCGCAGGCGGCTACCGCGACTGACGGGATTGACCTGCTGCGGAGCTGGATTGCCGAGGAACTGGCGGCCGGCAGGCGTACGGCCGTGCTTCTGAAGGGATCGCGCAGAGTGCGTCTGGAGACGCTCATGCCTGGCCTTGAACAATGGGGCTAAGCGCGCTTGCGAGTTATTTCCGAAATACGATCATCCCTGCCATGCCTGGACGGATCATGCATTGCACTGCCGCTCAAACAGGTGCCGCCTAAGGGCCGCAAAACTCGCTGCAGCGCAACGCATGATCCGTCCTGCGCAGGAGCATGGGCGCGGTCCGGATATTACAGTAGTGGGGAGAGAGACCAATGGACGTGCAGTCGCTGTCTTTCATTTTGGGAGTCTCGTTCGCGATCGTCCTGCTCTTGGGGCCCATCGCGATCCCGTTGCTTCGCCGCTTCAAATTTGGACAGGCCATTCGCGCGGAAGGCCCAGCGCGTCATCAACAAAAGTCGGGCACACCAACCATGGGCGGTGTTCTCGTCATCGTCAGCGCGGCGTTTACAGCCTGGCGATTCTCCAGTTCGCCAACAACAGGGTTATTGGTGTTCGTCCTGGCGGCGTTTGGACTGATCGGTCTGCTCGATGACTCCATCAAGATCCTGCGCAGACGCAATCTGGGTCTCACCGTCAGGCAGAAACTTTTCGCCCAGGTGCTTGTCGTGGTCGCCTTTTATATCATGTTGTATCTGCGGGGCTGGCACTTTGAACTACTCATTCCGGGTATCGGCTATTCGTTGCAATTGGGTATTTTCTATCTGCCATTTCTTGCTCTCTTTATGATTGGAACGGCCAACGCCGTCAATATTACCGATGGCTTGGATGGGCTTGCGGCCGGAACCACCGGGATTGCGTTCGCCGCTTTTGCGGCGATGGCCTGGTGGGAGAGTCAGTGGAACGTTTCGGTGTTCGCTATGGCCATGGTAGGCGCTCTGATCGGATTTTTGGTCTTTAACCGTCATCCGGCCAAGGTGTTCATGGGTGACACTGGGTCGCTGGCGCTTGGGGGGTCGTTGGCGGCCATTGCGGTGCTCACGCGATCGGAGATCTGGCTCGCGCTTGTGGGTGGCATATTTGTTATCGAGGCGTTATCTGTGATTATTCAGGTTGTCTCGTTTCAGACGTTGGGTCGCAGAGTGTTTCGGATGAGTCCGCTGCACCACCACTTTGAATTGGCGGGGTGGTCGGAGTGGCGCGTTGTCACAACGTTTTGGCTGACCGGGTTAGCAATGTCAGTAGTTGCCCTATACTTATACGTAAGGTAGATCCGCGTGCTGGGCGGCGATCAGATGAGGTGATCATGGTGCAGTTTTCAGGAAAGTCGGTGCTGGTTCTCGGGCTGGCCCGCAGCGGTGTTGCTGTTGCCAAGCTGCTGCAACGGCTCGGAGCGCGGGTCACAGTCAACGACGCGAGTCCGCGCGATCGCGTGGATGCGGATGCAAAGGAGCTTGAAGCGAGGGGGATCCGGGTGTTTACGGATGGTCACCCGCAAGAACTGGCCGACGCCTGTGATCTGGTCGTAAAAAATCCGGGCATTCCCTACGATCGGCCGATCGTCTTGCGCGCGCTGGAACGCGGCGTACCTGTGATCACGGAGGTGGAGGTGGCCTTTCAGGTGACCGCCGCACCAATCATCGGCATAACAGGGTCCAACGGAAAAACGACGACCACAACGCTCGTCGGCCGCATGCTTCACGAGGCGGGCGTGCCTGCCACTTTGGCGGGAAATATCGGTACGCCGCTTTCAGCCGTGGCCATGGACACGTCGGCCGATCAATGGCTTGTCGCGGAGCTCTCCAGCTTCCAACTCCAGGGAACTGTCTCCCTGCGACCGAAGATTGCCGCGCTGCTCAACATATATCCAGCCCATCTCGACTATCACGGAACGCTCGAAAAGTATATCAACGCGAAAAAGCGCTTGTTTGCCAATCAGGAACCAGACGACATCGCCATCCTTAACGGGGATCAGGAGATTGTCGCTGATCTCGCATCGGAACTCGCCGCGAAAGTGTGGCTTGTCAGCACAAAGCGTCGCGTATCTCGCGGCGCCTATCTTCTGAACGGGAAACTCATGCTGGCTGCGGCTGGAGCGCAAAACGCGACGCCGATCATGGATGTCAGCGAGATCGCGCTGCGTGGTGAGCACAATGTGCAAAATGCGCTCTTTGCCGCCGCGATCGCGTTCGCGGCGGGAGCGTCTGCACAGGCAATCGCCGACACTTTGCGCGAGTTTTCCGGGGTCGAGCATCGGATGGAATTTGTGCGCCAGATTGCGGGTGTATCGTTTGTCAACGATTCAAAGGCGACCAATCCCCAGGCGACCATCAAGACTATATCATCATTCGTGGAACCGATCATCGCCATTCTTGGCGGATTGGAACGCGGAGACGATCTGTCAGCGCTGGTTCCAGTCGCTGCGAAGCAGCTAAAGGCCGTCCTGGCCATCGGCGAGTCTGGTCCGCGCATGATCGAGATGGCCCGGCAAGCGGGAGTGCCGGTGGCGCTTCAAGTGAGTTCTCTGCCCGAAGCCGTCCAACAGGCAGCGGCGTTGGCGGAGTCTGGCGACATTGTGCTGCTGTCGCCGGCCGCTGCAAGCTGGGACATGTTTGCGTCTTTTGAAGACCGTGGGCGAATCTTCAAAGAGGCGGTGCATATGCTGTAGCATGGACGAGTACCTGGTAGGGGGCTTTTTCGTGCAAAAGCAGAGACCGGCCGATCTGATGATACCGCTTGTGACTATGTGTCTTCTGGCGTTGGGTGTCATGATGGTGCACAGCGCAAGCACCGTGGTGTCACAGGAGCACTTTCACGATTCCTTTTTTTATGTCAAACGCCAGCTTCTCTGGGCTGGGTTGGGCTTGTTGTCGATGTATGCCATGAGCAGGATCGACTATCGGATATTTGCCAGGTACGCCCGACAGATCATGCTGTTGTGCGTGTTGTTTTTAGGCGTCGTGCTGGTGCCCCACGTTGGTCAGGTGCGGGGTGGTTCGCGCGCCTGGCTTGGTATCGGAACATTTGGCATACAACCATCTGAATTCGCCAAGTTCGGTCTGATTATCTTTTATAGCTGGTTCTTAAGCAGGAATCCGGATCGTATGCTATCCTTTAAACGTGGACTGGCGCCGCCGCTGGCCCTGATGGCGCTGGTAATCGGTCTGATCATGCTCGAACCAGACCTTGGACAGAGCGCGGTGATCGCGGGCGCGACCATGCTGATGATCTTCGTGGCAGGCGTGCGCAGGCGGCACTTGCTGGCCATGGCCGGTACGGGCCTGGTCGCCTTTGCGGCGCTGATCGTGTCCGCGCCGTATCGGTTGGAACGCGTTACATCGTTTATGAATCCCTGGAAGTATCGCAGCGGCATCGGATACCACATTATCATGTCGCTGATCGCTCTCGGACAGGGGGCGTTGCTGGGCGTAGGGCTGGGGCACAGTACACAAAAGCATTTCTACTTGCCCGAACCGCAGACGGACTTTATATTTGCGATATTGGCGGAAGAACTGGGCTTTATCGGGGCGGCTTTGGCGATCCTCTTATTTTCTGTCCTGATCTGGCGCGGATTGCGGACCGCAATGCGCGTACCGGATCGTTTCGGCAGCTTGCTCGCAGCCGGACTGACGGGTGTAATCGCGGTACAGGTGTTCATCAACATTGGGGTAGTCATCGGTCTGTTGCCAGTCACGGGGATTACGTTGCCCTTTATCAGTTACGGGGGTTCATCGCTGACCCTGATGTTGACTGCGGTGGGTATTCTCATAAACATATCCCGATATGCCGATTACTATAGGCAATCGTGAATATTGGGGGATTCTGCAATAT
>JAJZEE010000141.1 GCA_021805735.1 Bacillota bacterium | reverse complement strand
ATGACGAAAGAGGTGGGCGGTGTGGGCGCGTCAACACTGAGTCAGGACGACTGGTCTTTACATCGCAAAGGGCAGCAGGATCAGGCGCGCCATCAACAGAAGGTGCGCGAGGCGATCAAACGCAATCTTCCAGACCTGATCAGCGAAGAAAGCATCGTCATGACGGATGGCAGGCAAATTATTAAAGTACCCATCCGGTCGTTGGATGAGTACCGCTTCAGATTCAACCACAATAAGAGCCAGCAGGCGGGACAGGGCGACGGCAAGGCATCAATCGGCGACGTTATCGCGCGTGACCCCGGGCAGGCTGGTCAAAAGGCGCCAGGACAGGGCGACGGTGCGGGGGATCAGCCAGGCGTCGACTATTATGAGGCGGAAGTGTCTGTGGAGGATATTCAGTCAGTTCTGTTTGCCGATCTGGAATTGCCGTATCTGATTCAAAAGGCGCCTGATCAATTGGAAGTCACAGACGTCCAGTTTCGCGATGTCCGAAAAAAAGGACTGCAGAGTAACATCGACAAGAAGCGCACGATCCTGGAGACATTGAAGCGCAACGCGAGCGCGGGCGTTCCCGGGTTCCACCACATCACTCCCGAAGATTTGCGTTACAAGACATGGGAAGACGTGCAGGCGCCGCATTCTCAGGCCGTTGTCCTGGCGATGATGGATACCTCCGGATCGATGGGCACATTTGAGAAATACATTGCACGGACGTTTTTCTTCTGGATGGTGCGGTTCCTGCGCACAAAGTACGAACGGGTCGACATTCAGTTTATCGCTCACCACACCGAGGCGCGCGTGGTGACTGAACACGAGTTTTTCACCAAGGGAGAGAGCGGCGGCACCATCTGCTCTTCCGCGTACCAGACGGCACTCGATCTGATTAAAGACCGCTACTCTCCGTCTCTGTACAATATCTACCCCGTGCATTTTTCCGACGGCGACAACCTGTCGTCGGACAACGAACGCTGTGTGAAACTCGTCCATGAACTCATGGAGGTATGCAATGTTTTTGGATACGGCGAGATCAATCAATACAACTGCGCATGACTGACACGACCAAATAGGGCTCAGACGCGCAGATATACCTCCAGGGTGAAATGATCAGGTTCGCGCCACTCTTTGGATCGCGTGTAGACGACTGTTTCAATGAGTTGCCGGAGTATACGGTTTTGCAGGGCAGGCGTCGGGGCCGCATCATGAATCTCCATGATCCGCATGTGCGCTTCTGATGACGAGGTCAAGTCCATAGCCGCCAAAATATCCGCCAACTTTGAACGCAGTGCCGCAAGGTCGAGTTCAGTATCTCGCAGTCGCTCACTTAGTCCATGTTTGCGTTCGGCAAACGTGGGGGCGTCATACACGCCGCGTTCGAGCAAGTCGTGCAAAGCGTCGCGTTGACCCAGCAATGCCCCGTATTGCTGCTCCAGGCTGGCGATCTGTCGGCGCAACACCGCCATTTCGGCGTCAGCCGAGGCTGCGTGCGCACCGCGCGCGCCACCCGGCGCGGCAGGTACGCGCATCTCCTGCAGTAACGGGCGCAGCGCCGCCAGCAGGTGATCCTCCACAATCTCGTAGCGGGCGGAGCGGGTCTTGCAGCCGGGTGTGAGGCACAACAGGCTGTTGTGGGGGCGATTGTAGGTTGGTCTGCGCTGCATGACGCGGCCGCAGGCGGAACACACGATGAGCCCGGCGAACGGGTTTGCAAGAGCGCGCTGCTGAGCCACTCGGGGATGTCGACCCACATGGGTCTTGTACCGATTGTACGTTTCTTCGTCGACCAGCGCTTCATGAGCGTTCAAACACAGCGTTTGCTCGTCTTCACGCGTGCGAACTCTGCTGTAGCCTCCGCACGTCCCGATTTTTCGATAGCGAAAAAAACCCCAGCGAATGTGCCCCCGGTATACCGGATTTTGCAGGATGGCATAGATGGTGGAGCGATTCCAGCGCGTCTTCCCGGTTGGAGTCCTGACGCCCATCTCAGTCAGTCGCGCGCTGATCCGCGAAGCGCCGTGACCGTCTGCCGCCATAGTAAAGATCATGCGTACAATAGACGCTGTTTCCTGGTCCGGATGCAGGTGCAGTCCGCCATCACGCGCATAACCATACGGTGGTTTGCGACTTACACTCTTGCCGTCGCCAGCGCTTTGCCTTCTTCCGCGTTGGATGCGCCGCGTGATGATCTTGAGTTCGCGACGTGCCAGAAAGGCTTCGAATTCACTCCACTCCTCATCGAACTCATCCTGCAGATCGTAGACTTTACGCGGTGTGATAATCAGGGTGCCGGACGATTTGAAGGTATCCTGAATCAGACCTTGGTCAACCATGTTGCCGCGTCCCAGACGGTCAATGTCCATGACAAGCACGGCCTCATAGTTCCTGGCCTGCACTGCGTGCAGAAGATCCTGCATGGCTGGGCGATCCAGGATGCGTTCTCCAGACACGATTTCCTCATATACGCTGGCGATGCGGTAGCGGTACTGCTCCGCCAGCGCGGACAAAGCGCGTCGGTGCCGGGACAATGTTTCTCCTTCTCCCCGGCCTTCCGCCTCCAGATCCGCCCGCGACTTGCGCAGATAGATCGCCACCCGTTGCAGTTCAGTCGGATACATAGCCACATTGACCACCTTCTCTTGTATCCTACGACATCTCTGCCGCGATTATTTGCGCATCAGGTCCTCACTTTGGCACATACAGTTCCTCTAGAGGGAGGGGGAGCGAGTTTGTCACAGGAGACGATTCGCAAGGGGCACAGTGTGATAACGGTCCATAGTCATGAGTTTATTGCTCAGCGGGCGGATCAGCAGGCGCAGTGGCTGGCGCGGCGGATGGAGGCGGGCGACGGCGCGGCCAGGGCCATCGTGGAGGCTGCGTTTGCGGTCCTGGAGCAGACGCGTCGCAACAGTACAGACACCACGCGCTAAGGGTCGCTTTGGCGACGATCACTGTAACCATCGTCTTTTCGCTTGTCTTGGCGTACAATTCGTAATAAAACTATGTTGTAGGCATAGGATTGATGGGAGGAAAGCGATCATGTCTTTGCAGAGCACGCCCGTTCCTGAATCGCGTGCTGTCGCGGTCACTGTCGCATATGTGACATTTGCGTTTACCCTGGGCGCCGCCTGGTTCGTGCTGGCGCCCCTTATACCGGCTCTCATCACTCATCTTCACGCCTCGCTGAGTTCTATCCTGCTGTTTGTGTCACTCTACGGTTTTGCAATGATTGTCTTTAGCATGCCTGCAGCATGGTGGGCTCGCAAGGACGGAGTTTCACCAGTCCTGCGAACCGCCATTGTGCTCTCCTTCCTAGGTTTGGGCGGGCGTGTGTTTGCACCTTCATACAGTTGGTTCTTCCTTGCCCAGGCGATTGCCGCGATTGCCTATCCCATGCTTATCTCGCCTGTCGGAGCCGTACTGCGGCGAGCTCGACTCACACATTGGCGCGCGGCGACAGGGCTCACCATCGGCATGCTGTTTTTTGGGATGTCGATGGGCGCTTTTTTTGGACCCACTCTCTTTGGCGCGTTTGGGCTGACAGGTACGTTGGTATTTGCCTGGGTTCTCAATGCGTTCGTCGGCGTGTTCCTGTTTTCGGCGGTTAACAACCTCCCCGCGGAGCGCGGGGAACCAGAAGCGACTCGAAGAATCGTCTTTGGATCGCCCAGGTGGTGGTGGATCGGGCTTGCCATCGCCTCTACAAGCGTGATGTTTGGCGGAATTGCGGTTAGCGTGTTGCTGCATTTGAACGTTCCTGGCGCCACTCAGTTGGGGGCTACGCTGACGGCTCTGACCTTTCTCGGATCCGCTGTCGGCGCTAGCCTGTTTCCCTCTTTGGCCGATGTGTTTGGCAAGAGTGGAGTGTGGCAACTGGTTCTGATCGTGCTGACGACCATTTTGACGGTGCTCGTTGTACTCGTGTTCACGAATGGTATACAGGCGTCAGCGAATCTCCTGAAAGTGGTATTCTTTCTGCTCGGTTTTTTTGGCAATGGTTGTTACGCACTGTCGCTTGGCGCCACCGCCGCCGCCGCTCGGGAAGCGGATGGAGCGGGCGTGCAAACGGCAGGGTTTAGCATGGCCTCGAATGTCGGCGTGGCGCTGGTGCCGCCGCTGCTCGGACCGCTTGCGATCAGCGCGCCGGCCGCGTTTGGCCTGCTCACCATTTTGATTGCCGTGCTGGCAGTTGTGAATGTGAGTATCAATGTTCGGCGAGAGGCCGCCGTATCCGCAGCCCAGTCCGGCAGTTGAGCGACAGTCCTGCCGTTATGCTGTTCGGTCGCTCCTGTCAAAGCAGAGCGACCGTTTACATGTTTGGAGGTCGTCAAAATGAATGAAGAACAGCGCAGGACTCTGCTGGATGCGGATCGCCGTTTTGTCTGGCATCCATTTACACAAATGAAAGACTATGCGACTGCCGATCATGTGCTGATCGAACGCGCGCAGGGACCGTTTGTGTACGGTTCTGACGGACAGCGCTATTACGACGCCGTGTCTTCCTGGTGGGTGAACATCCATGGGCACAACCATCCGCGCATCAACGAGGCGATTGCCCGACAATTGGAATCCATGGAACACGTCATGTTCAGTGGCTTCACCCATCAGCCCGCGATAGAACTGGCTTCTCGTCTGGTTGCCATCACACCGGAAGGACTCGACAAGGTGTTTTATTCCGACAACGGTTCAACGGCTGTCGAGGTAGCGCTGAAAATGTCATTTCAGTACTGGCGGCAGGTGGGGAAGACCGATAAAACCAGGTTTGTCTTTTTGGATAACGGTTACCACGGGGATACGATCGGCGCTGTCAGCGTGGGCGGCGTGGACCTGTATCATAAGTTGTACAAACCGCTGCTGTTTGCGACGTTTCAGGCGCCATCTCCGTATCAGTACCGTTGGCCGGGAAACGCCGACGCGTTTGTGGAAGAGGCGGTTGGCGCCGTGGAAGAACTGTTTGCGGCTCATGCGGACGAAATTGCCGGAATGATCGTGGAGCCCATGATTCAAGCGGCTGGCGGCATGATCATCTATCCTGCGGAGTATCTGCGCCGGGTGAGAGATTTGTGCGACCGTTACGGAGTGCACCTGATTGCAGACGAGGTTGCGGTCGGCTTCGGCCGTACGGGACGGATGTTCGGTTGTAACCATGCGGACGTCAGCCCAGATATCATGTGTTTGTCAAAAGGACTCACCGCTGGATATGTGCCGCTTTCCGTCACTCTTTGCACACAACAGATTTATGACGCGTTTTACGATGATTACGACACAGTCAAAACGTTTTTCCACGGCCACAGTTTCACGGCGAACCCGATTGGCTGCGCGGTGGCTCTGGAGAGCCTCAACATCTTTGACCAGGAAGACACTATGCGCACGGTGGCGCGTCTGTCTGCGCAACTGTCCGAAGAGTTGAAGCAATTTGCGGCGTATGAACACGTCGGCGATATCCGTCATTTGGGCATGGTCGGGGCGCTCGAACTGGTGAGCGACCGCGCGTCCAGGCGGAGTTTCCCGTTTCAGGAGCGCATCGGACAACGGGTCTATCAGGAGGGTCTCAGACAGGGTGTCATCCTTCGTCCGCTAGGCGACACGATCTACTTTTGGTTGCAGTACTGTCTCACCCCTGAACAGATGCACGATCTCTTTTTGCGTACGCATCGCGTGTTTCAGACTTTGCAACTGTAAATTAACGTAAAGAACAGGGTGTGTATGGTTTCATAGAGTTGCTATAAGTTTCACTGGCAATGGCTAGTAAGCCGTCATGACACTCGCAACGATATACGTTACAATGATAGCGTCTCACGGGAACAGCGTGGCGCGCACAGCGCCGCGAGTGGGGTTTGAGACTGTGCGAGGGGGATCTGGGTGTGAGTGTCAAGCGCGAAGAACGTCCTGTTGTACGCCGCGCGCCACGGCGCATCCAAGGGCTGTTTGTAGCTGCGGTACTTGCTACGGGAGGACTGATTGTACGTCTGGGATATATGCAAATCACCCAGGGTCAGTCGTTTCAGTCTGAGGTTGCGGTACAAAACTACGATACGATTCACATTGCCGGCCCACGGGGCTGGATATATGACAGTGAGGGCGATGTGTTGGCAGCGGATAAGGCTGTTTTCGCCATCGTCTATATCCGATACACCAATGACGCTCCATCGGCTTCTATCGTCGCCAAGCGACTGGCCCCGGTCCTGGGTCAGAAACCGGGAGTTCTGCTGAACACGATGATCAACTCCTATCAGGGATTTGCAACTGTGACGCTGGTGCACAGCGCCACGCCGGAAGAGATCGCATACGTCGCGGAACATCGCAACAGCCTTCCAGGCATTGTTATGATCACCAAACCGACGCGCGTGTATCCGCAAGGTTCCCTGGCCGCACACGAGATAGGCTACATCGGGCCGATTCCGCCGTCTGCGGCGTCGAGTTATGCGGCGCAGGGCTATGATCCAAACGCCCTAGTCGGTCTGTACGGTCTGGAGGCTCAGTATCAGAGCTATCTTCGCGGTCGCGCAGGCGCTGACAAAATCCCCGTGAATCCTGCGGGCGTTCCCTTATCGGGAGGAACGATCCACTTGCCGGCCACGGCGGGCGACAATCTCGTGCTGAATATGAACGGGTATCTTGAAAAAGTCGCGGAACAGGCGCTCATCTCGCGTATCAAGTATCTCAAATACACACTGAATGAACCCAACGTGCATTCGGGAACAATTGTCGTGCTAAATGTGCATACGGGCGCCGTTCTGGCGATGGCGAGCTATCCCTCCTTCAAGCCCCAGTGGTGGATGGGCGGTATTTCGTCGGCGCATTATCAACAGTTCTTGAACAATGAGGCAGGGGTGAATCGGGCGATTTCCGGTCTCTACATGCCTGGCTCGGTGCAGAAACCGTTGACTGCCATGGCTGCGCTTATGAATCATGAGATGACCCCCGGCATGCTGGTGAATGACCAGGGCGGTCTGCAGATCGGGAACTATTTTATGCACAGTTGGAACCAGAGTGGATTTGGCGTCATTGGTCTTAAAGAAGCGCTCGAGGTGTCGGACGACACGTATTTTTATCAGGTCGGTCTCAATATGGGGCATTACAACGTCAACAATCCGCCCCAAAACGTGCAGAAGTGGCTGACGGGTCCGCGTGTCAAGGCGTTGCAGCAGCTTCAGAATATGGGCAAGCAGTTTGGCTTGACGAGTCCAACGGGCGTTGATTTGCCGGGAGAAAACACGGGGTATGTGACATTTGCCAACCCGCCGACCCTGTATGACCTTCCTGCGGCGGCCATTGGACAGGAAGAAGCGTACTCGACGATAGGCATGGCAACCTATGCAGCCGCCATAGCAAACGGCGGGTATCGGTATCAGCCCCAAATGGTTCATGAGATCGTATCTCCGACTGGCAAGGTCGTCAAGTTATTCAAACCGCAGTTGATCGATAAGGTTAATGTGAAACCGGCGTACCTGAAGCTGATGCGCCAGGGCATGGAAATGGCTACGCACGGCTCCTTGGGCACCGCGACGTACTTCTTTGGCAACGACCCGAACAATGTGGCTGCCAAAACAGGAACCGCAGAAAGCGGCCTGCCCGGCCGCAACAACTCCGTGTTCATCGGGTTCGCGCCTTATAACAACCCGCAAATTGCCGTAGCTGCTGTGATTCCGGATGTCACAGGCGAGGGCTTCAGGGCCGCCGCGCCGATGGCGCAAATCGTGATCGACGCCTATTTTAAGGAGCACGGGAAACACTGGAAAGCGTGAGAGCAGAGTAGCCGATGAGCCTGCGTGCATTGTCCAGATGCTCGGCTTCTTGCAGTGCGCTCTGCGTCTGATCGCCAAGGTTGAAAGGACGGTTGAACCGCCAGGTGTTCGACAGTTTTTATGACGCCGTTGCGTATGTATTTTCGAGTTACAGCCGGTCGAAACCGTTTCGCTCCCCGGGTTACGACAGGGATACGAGGGATCCGCGGCACCTGCGCAGACTGCTGGACCGTTTGGGAAGTCCTGACCGTGAACAACACAACATCAAGATCACGGGAAGCAAAGGAAAGGGTTCGACGTCGCGCATGCTGGCGGCCCTGCTGGAGGCGCAGGGATACCGGGTGGGGCTGTTCACGAGTCCCCACCTGATTGATTTTACTGAACGCATCAGGGTCAATGGACTTGCGATCCCGGAAACGGATTTCATGGATCTGCTGAGTATTGTCAGGGAACCCCTGGAGGCGCTGCAGGCGGATTTTACACCCGCGCAGTACTTTGAGATCG
>JAJZEE010000140.1 GCA_021805735.1 Bacillota bacterium | reverse complement strand
AAAAGCTGGCGGCGCGCGCGTTTGCCGCTGTCGACAAGGTGGCAAAAGGCAAAGCCAGAGATGTGCGGTTCAAGGGCCGACGCGGCCTTCGTAGTCTGGAGGGGAAGACGAACGCCGCCTGCATCCGCTGGCGAGACGACCGGGTGCTATGGAACGGGCTTGAACTGCCCATGGTCAAGGCGGCGAAGAAAGATCCGGTGATCAAGCACGGTCTCTCTTCGCGCGTAAAGTACGTCCGCCTCGTGCGCCGGGAGGAACGGATGCGGACCCGCTACTATGCGCAACTGGTCTGCGAAGGGCTTCCCTACCGGAAACCGGAGCACACAGTTGGTGCAGAGACGGTGGAACTGGACATCGGACCCTCGACGATCGCGGTGACCGGCGAGACGAAAGCGTCGCTGGAACCGTTTTGCGAGCCGGTGGCGCGGGATCACAAGCGTATTCGGCGTCTGCAGCGCAAACTCGACCGGCAGCGGCGGGCAAACAACCCCGACTGCTACGATGAGCAGGGCCGCGCGATCAAAGGGAAGCGTTCCAACAGGAAGAGTCGCCGACAACAGGAGACACAAGCGGAACTGGCCGACCTGTTCCAGCGCGAGGCAGCGCATCGCAAGACCCTGCACGGGCAGATGGCGAATCGAATCATCGCGATCGGAAGCGATATCCACACGGAGAAGTTGAGCTATCGCGGATTTCAGAAGCTGTACGGCAAGTCCATTTCCGTTCGTGCGCCGCGCACGTTTTTGTCGATTCTCACCTGCAAGTGAGATTTTGCTTCGCAAAACTCAGGGCTGAAAGCGCCGGCGGGTCTGTCGATGAATTCTCCACGCGCACGACGGCATTATCACAGGTGTGCTTATGTGGTCAGAAACACAAGAAGCGGCTGTCTGAGCGCGTCCACAGTTGCGATTGCGGTGTAAGGATGCAACGGGATCTGTTCAGTGCTTATCTGGCCCGGCATGTGAAAGACAACCTGCTCCAAGTCACCGAGGCGAACGAGTCTTGGTCAGGTGCGGAACCGCTCCTGCGGGCGGCTTGGGAACAGGCGACCACAACCCAACCTGCGAGTGGAAGGCGAAAGCCAACCTCCTTTGGCGTCTTTGGACGTCCGAGTCAGAGCGGGTCGTCCGAACAAGAGGGCCTGCCCACGCATGAGGCGTCGGATGTTGTAGCGATGGCGAAAGCCTGCGCGAGAGCCGACGAGAGTGCAGAGGTATAGGCTTTTAGAACCCCATGGATTCATCCATGGGGAGGTTCAGTTCACCGTGCATCGGGGAGAAGGCCGCAGATTGTGTGGAAGCGTGTCCGGTCGACGCAATCCATGACGGCGGGAACACATACCTTATCGATCCCGATGTGTGCATTGATTGCGGCGCCTGCACTGATCCGGCCGAGAGTGTATCGTCAGAGGCGACGCACTCTCGGCCCTTTTTTGTTCAATATATTTTCGCAATCGTCCATTATTGTTCGATAAGTTTTCGTAATCGCGAATTGTATTCACTTTATCTTCATAATAAGTAATTCGTTTACTGGACATGCTTTGACCTAAAGTGTACAATTTCAGAGGTTACAAAGTCGCATCTTTATACGGAGTTCCCTCTACTCCTGCGATTTTCATTACATAAACGATAGGGGTGGCGAGATGAACGGCTCAGGATTGCAACCTCCAATAATCGCGGGATCCGCCTGGCAATATTCGTTTTTCAATCTGTCCGTGCCCGACCTGATCGTCTTCGGGCTGATGATTGTCGTATTTGTTCTTGCGATCGCCATTCCATTTCCAGGAGGCGATCACAATGACCCACACTAACTGGACGCGTTCTCTGCGGAACTGGATCGAACGCACTGTTCCCATGGAACACCTGCTGCCGGACACAATGCCTAGCTACGTGGACTCTTATGTCTATCTGTTCGGTGTACTGACACTTGCCGCCTTTGTCTGGATCATCGTCTCCGGCGTGATTCTGGTCATTTTTGGCCCGGACTGGTGGCATGTCTCCGCAATAGGCCACTTTTTTAACAGCACGCACTTTTGGTCGGTGCAGGCGTTCTTTTTCTTCATGGTGCTGCATCTATGGGCGCAGTTCCTGATGGCCGCTTGGCGGGGTGGACGACACTGGACCTGGATCGCCGGCTGGATGTTGTTTCTACTCTCTATTTTGGCCGGTTTCACGGGCTATCTCTCGCAAACCAACTTTGATTCCCAATGGGTCGGGGTTCAGGGCAAGGACGCGATGAACTCAGTCGGAGTTGGTGGGTTTTTTAACCTTCTGAATTTCGGACAAATGTATGGATTGCACGTTTTTCTGTTGCCTATGCTGATTCTGTTTTTGATCGGGGCGCATCTGTTCCTTGTCAGAAAACACGGCGTTGTCGAACCGCTCCCTTTGGACGATGGTTATGGCAAAAAAAATCGGCAACGAATTGCACCTCCAGTTCCTGAGGGGGAATCGCGCCCATGAATTATGCGAATTCGAAGTATCGCCAGGTTCCTTATGATCTGGTTCGCGAACTGACGCTGGCGACCGCGGGTGTAGGCGTGGCTGTGTTGGTCTTGGCTGCAGTATTCTCCACCCCGGATGTGCCTTCCCTGTCGGCAAAACAGGTGGCGCAACAGGACCCACTCCTGCTCATTCGAACGGAACTGAACGCTTTGTCGGGGCAAAGCGCAATTGCCACGTATGGTCCGCCCTACAACCACGGAACCCAGTCGGTGCAGGCGATCGGAAACTTTTCTCCACAGGCGTGGTCAGGGGTTCAGATCCCTGTTGATCCCGCCTATACAGAAGTCATACGGCCGCTTGAGAGAATGAAATGGATAGATCCCGCCATAAGCGGAATCCTGGCGACCTGGACGCAGGCTTCTGAAAGCCAGCAGTCAACCTGGGTCGCGAACGTCCAGCGTGTTTTGCCGCGCGCTACAGTTGAAGGCGGCAAACTGATCCTGCCCGCCGCTGTACACGGATCATACGGCCCAGTCGTTGCGATTACGAACGACTATTTGGCGCTGGCAAACAGCGGGTTACTGGAAGCGGCCATCGACGGCGAACAGGGTTCCAGTCCGATCGTCAACCGCACAAAGTCGTTGCTCCTCTTGCAGGGCGCCGCCGACAGCACCTATGCCCAAAAGCTCAACATGCTAGGCGAAAACTGGGGCGTCATCAAGGAAACCGGCAACTATCCAGGCGCTGTGTGGCTTTGGTATTACACTCTGCTATACCAGATTCCGCCGTACAATTCGTCTTCAGCGGCCGATCTCCTGGTCGTCCTGACGGTGATCACTGTGACGGGAATTCTCATGCTGATTCCCTTCATCCCTGGATTGCGCTCCATTCCCCGGTTGGTGGGTGTCTACAAATTGATATGGCGACGGCACTATCGGGAGTTGCGGGCAGGAGGCAATCCATATGAAACGCGAGAATGATCGGCCAAAGTTTCTTCCCCCGATTTGGTTAGTACTTGTGGTCACTGTGCTAGGCGTCTACGGAACGGGTCTTGTGTACGACGCCCTCATCGGGCATACCGGGTGGGGTGAAGGTCTGGTTGGTGTTGCTGTCATGCTGCTGGCGGTTCTGGTTTTAGGAACGCCTCTCGCCATGGCCCGATATGTGCGAGGACGCGCTAGACGCGCCCGTACTCGATAAGAACGCTGGTGGCCCTCGCCTCCTGTTTGTAATCCCACGCTTCAAAGCAGTCTTCGCACAGAGCAAACGCGGGATCTTGAATATCGCAAACCGTCGCATGCTTCTGACACCCCTGGCAACTTGCCACCTTGTTGACTCCAACCAGTTTTCGGCCATGGATCTGCATCGATTGGCCCTCCTTTTCTCAACTCAAATAAGGTGCGCGGCCTTTTGGACCACGCACCCTCGCATCTATGGCTGCATCTGTATGGTTCGCACGCTGGACACCAGCAGCTATACATCGCACCTCTCAATCAGTGGGGGGATCGTAAGACATCTTCAGAGAACACGTGCGAATTCCCGCATCCTTCAAGTCCATTGCAAAGACTATCGCTTGGGTGAAACGGTCAATTTTACGTCATTTACTGACTCTCACGGCACGCCAGAACCTGCTGCTCATCTGTCCTGCGGACTTCGCCACAGTCGATATAACGCGAAACTTTGATGCAGCTGACGCAGACAATCTGTCCATACACAAATTGGGGTTCGTCCGTACACATGAAGAGGGGTGAAAAGAAGGAGACAGGGTGTTTGTACTCAGCTTTGGAAGGGAGTTGTGATTATCAGGTCAACGCAAATGACTCAGCACGAAATAATGTGCGACATGGGTTGTTCGCGGTTGCGTAGATCTTGGGATCTTGTCGAGGAGGTGCGAAGTGATCTTAATCGACCGACCATCTATGCGCATCCGCAGCGATGGACTGCAAAGCGAATATCCGAACAGAAATACGGACATTAGTTTGTCCGTGTCATAGAATCAAAACTGAAAAGGAGTGAAGTTGTCGTCATGTCGACAAATTGGGTTTTCGGTGCTGATAATGCCACAAACTCTTACCCGTATTGTGCGGGAATGAAGTTTTATATCGGACGGTTAGGGGGCGGAACTACACCGAGTCAACTCTGGACACTTCCAGCGGGTGCGAATATACCGGCCTACACGTATTGGAACATCGAGGGGCCCGGTGCAAACCCCGACCCGACCAGCATTACCAACACGCAGTGGGGGGAACAACAAGCCAATGCCTATTACAACTACTGGCATACTGTGGCTTCGCCGACCGGTTTTGTTGGCAATACAATGTTCGGCGCTGTTTCTAGCGGTTCCGGTGGATGGAATGCCAAACAGACCGCAACTGCCTATCAAGAAAACCAAGCAGTCGCTGATGGGTTCCTGAACGGCCTCCAATCTGTCCTGAACGCAAACGACTTCGCTGTCAACATAGGACTCTACGGTTCACAGACCTCCGAGTTTGCCGATCTTCTTGACGCCTCTAACTGGTCGTCGCCACAACCAATAGTGATTTGGAACGCTATTGGAACGTCGAAGAGCTACTCAGACTGTACCGGGATCGAGAGTGTCTACTGCCCAGCTCCGAATATTGGCGGCTATGCTGTTGTGATCTGGCAATTTGCCACCAATGTGACTGGACCTGACTATGATGTTTCTCCTTACGGAACCGAGGGTACGATTGACATGCAGTGGCCATCGGTTAAGTATCCTGGTTTCTGCTAAGGTTATTGATCCAAGGTTCTTCCAAAAAGATGGCGGAAGGACCTTGGATTCCAATATCTTTTTTTATCGTACACTCCATCTTGACCCACCGTCTTTTGTCATCGCGGGAAAACCGTTACTAGTAAGTGCCCATGCCAGAGTTGGAGAAAGAAATTGAATGCTCGACACCGGTTCTTCTGTCCGACCGAGGTGTGTCCAATTTCGGCCCAAGTTCTTTGAAATAAAAAATGTGACGCCGTGATACAATGGTAACGGAACGCCCATAATCAAGGCATTTTGCGAAAGCAAACTGAACATGACCCCAAATGAATCTGGTTTGGTTTTGGTACTTCCCAAGGTCCATGTTTGTCCTCCGTTTACTGTGCGCAGAAGACCCGCTCTCCTGTAATTCGTACCGGCTACACCGACAACCGGAACCACCCCATAATGCGATCCAAAAAAGACAGGCGCTTGAGTAAGGACAACCTTAGGCAGCTTGCCGATTTTCTGAGATAAGATCGGAATTTGAACAGGCGACCAACTCCATCCGCCATCGTGCGTGTAAAACAAGGAGCCCATGCCGCCGTTTGCATCACCACCCCGTTCGTACCCCACACGTATTGTAAGAAAACGGATACCCATGATGTTTTGCCATCCATAATTACGCACCAAGGTCCATCTTTGCCCGCCATCGCTTGTTCGATACAACGCCTCAGGCGATGCGGCCAGCGACGGACCCCCGTTGACCATGAGCCAGCCATCTTTGCTTGATAAAAAACTAAAAAATGTACCCCCCGATCCGACCGAGAACGGTGGCATGACAGTGTACTTGCGCCAACGGACACCGCCATCGTATGTATACCAAATGGCCAGTCCGTGATGTTTTCCCTTGGCGGCAAGCCATGCATTTTGAGGTGACCCGAAATACACTGCATGGTTGGATATCGGCTGGACGCCAGGTGGATTTACCTCGGCCCAAGTGCGCCATCCATTGACAGTGTGCAGTACCGCCCTGTAATACACACCCCACCCATCGTGCTGGCTAAACATTTTAAGATGTAATAAATGCGGACCTTTCCCATTGTGCGCTGACGGGGTTCCAGCAGTTCGTATACGAATAGCTGCCTTCCCCTTCTGCACGATGTGTTGACTGGGCTGCTGCAATGAATCAGCGGACGTGACTCCACACCCCAATAACATGATCCCCACACTTGTAACGAGAGCAATAGACGCTGCGCGAAACATCCCCTTCGATTTCATCGATCATCACCCTCCTGACATCCATGCTCCCCGAGTAGACGATTCATATGCCAAAAAGGTTACACATCGTGCGCCCGGTCCTGCGCCCCCTGAAAAACGCAACCGAGTCGCAGCACGGAACTGCTCCGCCAAGCGCGAATGGAACCATGTCGCGCAAAACGATCGCGACCCACTGAAACCCTATGTGTGCATGTGGTACTGTTGAGAGTAAAACGGGGGATCGTCCATGACGCAGGACGACATCAAATACGAAGTGGCGACGTTGCTTACGGCGCGACGTTGCTCTTACAACGAGATCGCGAGACGCCTTGGTCTCACGGAATCCAGAGTGAGCGCCATCATTCGCGATCTGTATGCTTCAAATCACACCTGCTTTCTGACTTTCAAGTTATGCTGCTAGGTATCTTCCCCAACGGGGTGCATACCATGAATAAACCGAAGGAATCAAAAAAACATCTGTCGCCCACTGTCTGGTACATTCTGACGGGGGTATTATGGACATGGCCCACGTTCATCGTCACTGGCAAACTGTTGCCTGGATGGCGGGCGGGCGATATCTCCAACCCCCTGACATTGGCCAGCATTCATGCACTGATTCTTGGATCTTTACTCACGACCGCGTGCGGCGTTCTCTATCAGGTAGTTCCGATCGCCTTTCAGGCGCCGCCCATTGGCCGCCATGTCGCCACATGGCACCTCCCCACTCACACGGGCAGCGTGCTTCTCATGGTTACTGGATTCTTGATGAATCGCTGGCTGATCGTCGCCGTTGGCGGGTCGATCCTGTTCGCGGCCACAGTTGTCTTTGGCGCCTATGTTGTGCAAAGTTATCGCAAGGCTCGAAACCCTACAGCCGTCCATCAGCAACTGCTCCTCCCCTTCGTGAGCCTGGTCATGGTGATGATCCTGGGCATTATGATGGCGTCAGGGTGGAGCGATCCAGAAAACCGTCTGCTGCTGACCCATGTGTTGCTTGGAACATTTGGATTCTGGCTTGGTCTGATCATGACCATCTCGTATAAATTCGTCCCCATGTTCTCGCTTAGCCACGGGTACAAGGTTGCGATCAGTGTAACAGTCCGGCTATACTACGCTGGTGTAGGACTGTTCCTCGCGGCTGCCTTTGCGCCCCTGCGTCTGAGTTCATTGCTCCACGATGGTTCGGCGCTTCTGTGCGGCGCCGCCGTGATCCTGTTCGCGCTCGACATGCGGCGGATACTGAGAGCCCGCAAGAGAAAGCGCATCGTTCCGGCGCTTGGCTACGCCCTGATCGCGACTGCCCTGATGCTCACGGGAGCCTCAGTACTCTTGGCGACTCTTGTGAGTGGAGCAATGATCTGGATTGCGCCAGGATCCTACCTGTTGCTGTTCGGCGGATGTATTGCCCTGGTGCTGTCATATGTACAAAAAATCGTTCCGTTTCTATGGTTTGAATATCGCTTCTCCCATTCCCCAGACCGCAAAAACGCTCCCGCACTGGACGATATGATGCCAAAGAAATCGGTCGCGGCGGGGATGTTCCTTTATTTCCTCAGTGTTTTGGGCGGCTTTATCTTACTCCTGCCCATCAGTCCTTCGCTCGGGCGGGGTGTCGGTGACGCAGCGGGACTCGTGATCGGATTTATCGGAACCAGCGGTTCTGTGTTAATGTTCTATAGCATGGTGCGCGTATTGAAGATTGGCGGACGCAGATACCGGGTTGATTGAATCGCCCTGAACCCCTGCGTGGACGCCATACGGCATCTCTGATATCTTTAGATAGCACCTGCAGTTTCAAACAGGAGTGACGGAGCAGTGGCAAATCGCACAGAATTGAACGATGAGTTCTTTAGACAACTGTTTGAACAGGCCATTGACGGATGTATTGTCCTGACGAGTGATCTTCGCATCGCTTACATGAATAAAACCGCTCGATCGTGGTTCGGC
>JAJZEE010000009.1 GCA_021805735.1 Bacillota bacterium | reverse complement strand
AGTGTCATTGTGGGTGCGGTTGCGGCGTTTGCTCTGATTGCCAAACCGTTGGCGCGTAGTGTTGTCTTCACTTCACTATATCTGCTGATCGTGCAACTCGGATTTCTGCCGCTTACACGATACGGATATCCGGTTGTCACGTTGTGGCTCATCCTGATCCCGGTTGCTGTTTCGTACGCTTGGGATCGGCTAGCCAAAGAGAGGAAAACTTAGAAATGAATGACGCGGTGGTTATTATTCCTGCGCTGAACGAGGAAAAAACGGTTGCCGCAGTAGTCAACAGCATACTTTGCGCGGTGCCCGCAGTCGACATCGTCGTGGTCTCGGACGGCTCAACCGATCGCACAGTTCAGGAGGCGCGCGCGGCGGGCGCGTTTGTCATCAGTTTGTCTGTGAATCTCGGGATTGGCGGGGCCGTGCAAACGGGTTATCGGTACGCGAAGGAGCGCGGGTATCAGTATGCGATCCAGATCGATGCAGACGGACAACATGATCCCGCGGACCTGCCAAGACTTCTTGAAGAGGCGCGCCAAGGCCGGGGAGACATGATCCTGGGTTCCCGTTACGTGGAGAGGACGGCATACCGATCGTCACGATCGCGTCGCATGGGTATGATCCTGTTGTCCACGCTGGTGCGGTTGGCCGTGGGATATCCGATTAAAGACACCACGTCCGGATATCGGGTGGTCAATCGTCGTATTATTGAACTGTTCAGTTCCTACTATCCCTTCGATTATCCTGAGGTCGAGGTGCTTGTTCTGCTGCATCGCAACCGCATGACCATCCATGAAGTGGCTGTGCAGATGAAGGAGCGTCAAGCGGGCGTCTCGTCCATCAACGTGCGCAAATCAGTCTATTATATGGTGAAGGTGACTCTCGCGGTTGGGTTGGAGCTTTTGCGGAAGCGGGCGATCGAGGAGGATTGACGACTTGAACATCTATATTCTCGGCATAGCCTTTAGCCTGGTATTTCTGTTTACCGTCGTTGATCTGATGCGGCGCCGAGTGTTGATGGAGCAGTACTCCCTGCTTTGGTTGGGTATGGGCGTCGTCATCCTGCTGCTCTCGATTTTTCCCCAGTGGTTAAACGGCGTCGCGGTAGCGGTGGGCATATACTACGCCCCATCCCTGCTCTTTTTAATCGGATTCCTGTTCATGTTAGGCACCATGCTGCATTTGACAGTAGTTCTGTCACGCCTGACCAAGCGCACCGTTCGCCTGGTACAGGAGATCGCTATATTGAAGGCGGAATTGGCGGATGGGAATCACACTCATCCAGACGGAACCGACAAGACAGACTGACCCGTATATACAAAACAGATCCCTATCGCCGGAACGAAAACCCGCTTGGCCGGAATCGTATGCTGCGCCAAGGCGAGTTCCGCGCAGCCGTGTTTGAGCAGCGGCGCAGCATACGATTCCGGCGGGCAGGAACCATCGTATTTCCGGGATGGACTTTCATGTCTGAGTTTTGCGAAGCAAAATCTCACTGCTTCGCAGCACCATCGGCAGGATGAAAATAACTCGCCAGGACGGATCATGCATTGCACTGCAGCGAGTTTTGCGGCCTTTGGGCTGCACCTGTTTGAGCGGCAGTGCAATGCATGATCCGTCCTGGCATGGCAGGAACATTTTCCGAGTAGAGGAGCATGCCGCGTGACCACAAGACCAACCAGGGAACTCGATCCGATCGCAAACCCGTATCCGGATCGCGACTACGAGATTTTCATTGAGGCTCCAGAATTTACGACGCTTTGTCCGAAGACCGGGCAGCCAGACTTTGGCGTCATTACGTTTCGCTATCGTCCAGGTCCGTTCATCATCGAGCTCAAGTCGCTGAAGCTGTACCTTTGGAGCTATCGGGATGAGGGGCATTTTCACGAAGAAGTGACCAACGTGATCGCTGATGATTTCATTCGTTTCGCCAAACCCAAGTATCTGGAAGTAGTGGGCAAATATAATGTGCGCGGCGGCATCACCACCACGGTGCGGGTGGAATACTCCCCGGAGGCGCGCTAGCGCGCTGCTAACGTTAGCCGTCTAACGAACATACACTTCTCATGTAGGGCCTGAGCGAAGGGGCATATGACATGAGAAGGTCTCGTAGTGTTCTGATTGGCGTTGCGACGACGGTTGTACCGCCAAAGACTGCAACCGGGGGATTTTTTGGACACATGGCCAGGCACGCGCAGAGTCACGGAGCGCGTCTGGTTTTGTTTCACCCTGAGAATGTCCGCAGTCAAGAAGGCGTCATGGCGGCGCGCGAGTGTCTGCGCGTGCACGGAAAAAACGAGTGGCGTCAGGTGGAGTGCCGGTTGCCAGACGTCATTTACGAAAATGCGTTTGTTCACCTTGTTATGCGCGGTGTGGCCCGCCCACTTCGTGAACTTGCGAAAGCCAGGGACATACCGCTGTTTAATCCACTCATGCCGGGGAAAGCAGCTCTATCGGAATGGGTCCGCAACAACCCGGAAACGGGGTTGCGGGTTCCTGTGACCAGGCTCGTTGCCGATGTCTCGACAATTGACCAGATGCTTGAGCGTTTCGGCGTGGTCTATGTAAAACCCGTGGGAGGGTACGGCGGCCGCGGTGTGTTGCGCGTTCGCGGTGACCGCCAGTCTGTATGGGTGGATTGCGACCGGTTTTACGAACGAGGCGCTTTTCGACGGCAATTCTCGCACGCTGAATTTGGTCGATTTATGCGCACACAGCTGACGAGGGCGTCACATATTGTTCAGGAGCAGATTCCGCTGCTTCACGTCGGTGGAGGCAAGGTCGATTTTCGCACGGTTGTCATGCGTGATCTGAGTGGAACATGGAGACTGATCGGGATCATTCCAAAAGTTGCTGGCAAGGGGGGCGTGGTTACCAACCTTGTCGCGGGTGGACACAAAATGCGGCTTGATCAACTCCAGCGGACTCTTGGGATCCAGGGTGTCCGCTTGCCCGTTGCAGACCTGGAACGGAGTTCTTTACTTGCGGCGCGGGCTCTGTCAAGAACCTATCCGACGCTGGGCGTGATTGGGTATGATCTTGGCGTCGATTCAAAAGGCAATATATGGTATATTGAATTGAATCCGAAACCATCCCGATCGCTGCTGGATGGTGAGATGAGGCGGGAATCTGCGCGGCTTAGCGTGGAGTTTGCCCTCTATCTGGCTCGCAGAAGGTTGTCTCGCCAGGATATGGCCGGCGTGATACAATAGGTGTAAAAGTTGGCTTCAGATAAGGAATGACGGAATGACCGCCTGCCATCGTAAAACCGCACGGTGGCGCGTCATGCTTGTGACTCTGCTGATCGGACTGGCCTTTGGCGCCCTTCCGATGTGTCGCATCGCTGTAGCCAGTAGCGTGAGCATGAGCGTCAACGTCGGTTTCCAAAGTTATTTTGACCCCCGTGTCTGGGCCCCGGTGCGCGTGACCGTGATGCATTCTGGATCGCGGGCGCTATCCGGAACCCTCGAATACGGAGTGTCTGGCAAATCTCCGTACGATGGGGAACTCATCTGGCCAGTGAAGGTGCCTGCGGGAGTCGGCGTTTCGACATCGGTTTCCATAGGACTGCCTGGTCATCTCCTTGCGCGGGGCGGCGTGCTTAAACTCGTAGTGCAGGGTCGGACAGAGGCGCGGATTCGGCTCATCGGAGTGGCCGTTGAAGGTTCCGATATCGCGGGCGTTGTCAGCACCCAGCCTCAGGCGGTGCAGTTTTTGGCGGGCGTTTCCTCCGCCAATGGCTCGTCGGAGCTTGTGACCGCGTTCATTAGGCCGCAACAACTGCCACAGTCGTTGCAGCTGCTGCAGAGTTTGAGCTATTTGTATCTCGACGGATCCGTGGCCGACCAATTGTCTTCGGCTCAGGTGCACGCTGTCCTGGCCTGGGTGCGCTCAGGCGGCATTCTGATATTTGGCGGAGTTGAACCAAACGCTGGTCAACTTGGGGCGTTTTCAGCCTTTACGCCTGTTTCCGGCGCCATCGTCCTTGACCAGTCGGGCGCCCCGCTGGCAAACTTTGCAGGCGCCCAACCGCCGAGAGGAAGCCTGGCATTGCTGTACGGAACGGCCAGCAAGGATGCGACCGTACTCATCGGCAATCGGGCCAACGCGCTGGTCGCGGATCGGGCGCTCGGGCGCGGAGAGGTCGTCTATGCGGGTTTTGACGCCGCGTCGTCTTCCCTGGTCTCGTGGACGGGGAACGCTATGCTGTGGGAGGGTATCCTGCATGCCGTTCACGGGTCCGTGCTCACAGCGAAACCGGATCTTTTTGGTCAGACCGGCACGCTGTCGCTGCTGGGAGCCGCGGAACAGTTTCCCCAATTGCACGCGCCTCCGCTGTGGATTTGGGAAGTAGTCTTTGGCGTGTACACGTTTATTTGCGGACCGGTGCTTTATGTTCTCCTACGGCGGCGCCGCAAGAACGAATGGGCGTGGGCCGTGCTCCCCTTGATGTCGATCCTTCTGGCTGCAGGGATCTATGAACTCGGCATCCTGCAACGGCCGAACGGCATCTTGACGCAGAGTGTGGGCCTGATTGATATCGTGGACGCCAATCTTGCGCAGGTGGTCGGGGTCGAAGCGCTCATGTCTCCGCAGACTCGGTCCTACACGGTCACAACCCCATCGTCGACCTGGAGCGTTGCGCTTGCAGAGGGAGCGACTGCGCCCGCCGGCGACGCGCGAGTTGTGTTCACAGGAGCGGGTGGGTTGTCGGCATTCAGTTCTGTACCTGCTTGGGGCGGTCGCTTTGTATACGCAGTGCATGACGCAAAGCGCTTTGGCTCTGTGCAGGGGGCGCTGTTTACCTCCGTCCGTTCGTTAGCCGGCTATTTGGTCAATGATACGAATGTCAATCTTACTGACGCCGCGCTGATTGATCAAGGGCAGGTTGTGATGCTCGGTCCCATCAAGCGCGGAGCCACAGTCAGCGTGGACGCCCTGCTGAGAAAGAAGCCGCCGCGCAGTCCGCTTACCGGTCAGATTGCCGCCGCGCTGAGTGGCGCGTCTCATGGGGTTGGGAGAGCTTTGTTTGACAGTGTTCCGGGTTTTGTGACCGCTTTGCCACCGCAGGGCAGCGTGATCTTTATCGCCTGGACGCATTCAGAACCGCCTGTATTCAGTCCGGGGGGGAATGTGTTGCCTGCGACTCCGCAGTGGATGATCAGGCAAGTGATTCCAGTCACCCCGGTTTTGGAATGAGGAATGGGCTTATGATCACTACGGAAAATCTGTGCAAGCGCTACGGCAAGACAGACGCTGTCCGGGACCTGAATCTCGATGTCAGAGCGGGCACTGTATTTGGATTTGTCGGCGAAAACGGAGCTGGCAAGACGACGACGCTGTCCATCCTGGCCACCTTGATGTTGCCGACTTCGGGCAGAGCGTTTGTGGGAGCTGCGGAAGTGACTACGGACCCAGCGGCCGTGCGCAGAATGATCGGATACATGCCGGATGTGTTCGGTGTGTACGACGATTTGAGCGTGCGCGAGTATCTGGCGTTTTATGGAACTGCTTATGGGGTGACTGCTGCTCTGATCGAGCAGCGCACAAAGGAACTCCTGAACATGGTCAGCCTTGAGGAAAAGGCGGACGATTACGTCAATGCACTGTCGCGCGGCATGCAGCAGCGCCTCGGCCTCGCGCGCTGTCTGATGCATGATCCCCCTGTCTTGATTTTGGACGAGCCAGCTTCAGGACTCGATCCCCGTTCGCGCATCGAAATGCGCGAGATCATCAAGGGACTGCGACAGCGTGGCAAAACTGTTTTGATCAGTTCGCATATTTTGCCTGAGCTCGCAGACATGTGTGACGAAATTGGCATCATAAAGCGCGGAGCGCTCGTCGCCTGCGCCTCTGTCGAGGTGGTGACGGCGCGAGCGAATGGACATCGGCAGATTTGCGTCGAAGTTCTCGAGGGCGGCCTGGCGATGGCCGATACGCTCGCTCGGCATCACTTTGTCTCCGACGTATTGACCTGCGACGAGACGCGGGTAGATCTGCTGTTTGCGGGAACGGAGCGCGACCAGGCGGAGCTCATTCTCGACCTGACAGCGGCCGGATATCAGTTGAAGACGTTTCGCGAAGTAGGGGGCAATCTGGAAGACCTGTTCCTTCATCTGACGTCCGAAGAGCAGGCCGCGGAACAGACAGCCAGTGCGCTGGCGGGATCCGCGGCTGGCCAGATGGCGTAGCCGGAGTGTGATTGTTGGTGGATGCGATTCGGCATCGGCTGGGGTGGTGGATGGACAATCCACTTTTGCGCAAGGAACTCCGGCAACGAATGCGATCCGGACGGACGGTGCTCGCTCTGTCACTGTACCTGTTCATCATTGGAGCGGTTGCCTTTGTGTTTATGTACGTGAACGTCCAGGGGCAAACGTTGTTGCTTCAGCCAACGCGGACTGCGGATCTGTTTACGTTTCTGTCATATCTGCAATTGGCGATGATATCTTTTGTGACCCCTGGGATCGCGTCAGGGGTCATCAGCGGAGAACGTGAACGGCAAACGCTGACGGTGCTTCTCACGACGCCGCTGTCTCCGGCTTCGATTATATTCACCAAGTTTGTCACGTCGATTTCATTTTTACTGCTGCTCATCGTTATGACGCTTCCGCTGTATAGCATCGTGTTTTTATTTGGCGGCGTCGTTCCGTCTCAAGTTCTCGCGGTGTTCGGATTGCAGATCGTGACCCTGGGCGCCATCGCAAGTGTCAGCATCTTCTGGTCCACGTGGCTGCGCAGGACGGGTTGGAGCACTGTTTTTTCTTACGCAACGGTGGGTGTGTTCTTTCTCGGACTGGCGGTTGCGGGATACCTCTCTGACAATATTGCGAATCATAGCCCTGATCAAGGCGTCTGGGGAATGGTGAGCGGGATCTGCTATTCGCTGAATCCCATCTACATGCAGGCGAGTCTGGAAGCCAGTTTGGGCTTTGCCAGTCCCGTCTTTCATCAATCGATCGTATCCTCGGTGTTTAGCGTCGTGCAGTCTCATGATCTGTCAAGTACGGAATCATGGCTGAGTTTTTTATATCTGTACATGGGCGGGAGCGCCCTGCTCCTTGTCTCATGCATCTGGCGGTTGCGGCCGGGTACGTTTGCCGTGTTGCGCAAACGGTTGGTGCGCTGGTTATTGCGTTGAAACCGGTGGCTGCAGCGCCCGTTTTTGCAGGCGTCGGCAGGCTGTGATATGGTGAAGATGAGAAACTGGAGATAGTAAACACGCGCATGACCGATTACTGTCCTCGCAAACGGAGTGGAGCGGATGAACGTCACTGATCTGTACTGGATAGGCGCTGGTGTACTCGCGCTCATCGTCATTATTTTACTGATTCTGTGGAATGTGAACCAGATTCAGAAACAGACGGAACGGCGCCGTTTGCAGACAGCCGATGGGCCTCAGGCGGCGGTCAGTCCTGAGACGGCGGAAGCGGATTCGCCACTGCTGACAAAGGGAGCGGATATGGCTGTGTCACGACGGGAGTCAGATACACCGACAGCAGACTCACAACCAGATGCGGAGTCGGTTGCCTCTCGTGCTTTGATGCGGCCGGGTTTCGTAAACGAACTTGTGTTGGAGAGAGAGGAGCCTGTGGCGCAGTCGGCCGATGGGTCAGAACAATCCGCTGAAGAGATCATCATGTTTCCAATCTCTGTGGACAGCGCAAAACCGCCCCATGTGGACGACCCTGCCAGTGTGAACGATGCGGCTGTCGCACAACTGGTGTCAGGACGCGTCCATGATGGAGGTCAGGCCGCGCGCACGCGCATTGCGGACGAGTCCAGCCATGCGGATTTTGCGGAACTGTCGGCGCCGCTGGTTCTTGGTCAGGAGGATATGGACGTCGCTGACGAGATCCTGGACGAAGATCACATTCTGCGAAGGGCCGCCTATGAGGTGTTTGCGGAGCGGGTCAGCGATGCCGGAAGATTTCCAGAGGCGTTGCGCCAGAGACTCGAGGATCCGCGTGTCCTCGGGTGGTTGACGGTGCATCCTGATGGATATGCTCTCGCGAGCGACCAACCTTACGATGACAGTGTCATCGACATGTTTGCAACGTTGGCGGGTCATGCCGCGCGGACGGCTGAAGTGGTGGGGTTGACAGAGACGCGTGAATTTATGGTGCGTGGCGTCGAAGGGATGATTACCATGGTTCCCTTGTCGCGGATCATCGCTGACCGGGAAGGGTTTCTGGTCATATTTCTCGATGGAGACACGACATATGAAGAGCTGCTGGCCCCTCTTGGAGCAGCCCAGTAGAATCGGGGTTTTGTACATAGTGAACGCGTGATGCGACTCTGGTTTGACGCATTTGTTATACTAAGAGTGAGAGAGGGAAAGGAGTGCGAGTGGATGCTTGAACAAGTTGAAGAAGTGATCGAAAGCCTTCGCCCGGCTCTGCAGTCAGACGGCGGGGATGTCGAGTTGGTCAGCGTCGTCGGCGGCATAGTTACTGTGCACTTGACCGGAGCCTGCAGCGGCTGTCCGATGTCGACCATGACACTTAAGATGGGTCTTGAACGGGCCATCAAACAATCGGTTCCTGAAATCGTCGATGTGATAGCTGTTTAAATTTTTCTGGAGGTGCTTTTGGGTGACCAACGTACACGAAGTGACAGACCAGTCGTTTTCTTCATTTGTTCAGGGTGAAGAACCTGTTCTGATTGATTTTTGGGCTGCCTGGTGTGGTCCGTGCAAGATGCTGTCACCCATTGTTGAAGAGTTGGCGGGTGATTTGAAGGGAAAGCTCAAAGCAGGCAAACTGAACGTGGATGACAATCCGCAAACAGCAAGCCGATATGGAATCATGAGCATTCCGACTCTGCTTGTGTTCAAAAAGGGCGCCGTGGTTAGACAAATCGTCGGCTACATGCCGAAAGCGCAACTAAACGCGAAGCTGTCGGATCTGTTCAGCTAACTGGGGCAGTCAGTCGGGGACAGTGACAGAAGCGGTGCAATGCGACAGGGGATCGCCAGAGTAAAAGGCGGTTCCCTGTCGCATCCGTGGGTCCTGAGTCCTGTCCTTTGCATTCGTCGCTTGCCGACTCGGCAGGTCAGCGGGCGTCTCGCAGTTCGCGCATGCTCCCATGCACGGCCTCCAGTGTGAAGTCGATGTCCCCGTCTTCATGCGCCAGTGTCGTAAACCACGCTTCATATTTGGATGGAGCCAGGCATACGCCGCGCCGCAACATCGCGTGGAAGAAGGTCGCGAAACGGTCGCCGTCCGTCCGTTTGGCGTCTTCGTAATTGCTCACCGGATGATCGCCAAAAAATAGCGTCAACGCGCCGCCATAGCGGTTTATGCTATGGGAAATTCCATATTGTAGAGCGGAGGCGCGGATCCCAGACTCCAGCCGCTGCGCCCTTTTTGCAAGGCCTTCGTACACTCCGGGCTGTTCGAGGACATCGAGACAGGCCATGCCGGCACGAATGGAAGCGGGGTTGCCAGCCATCGTGCCCGCCTGATAAGCGGGGCCGAGTGGCGACACCTGCTCCATGATGGCCTGCGCGCCTCCGTATGCGCCGATTGGCAGCCCACCGCCGATGATCTTGCCGAGAGCCATAAGGTCTGGCCGTACAGCGTTATATTTCACGGCGCCAAAGCGAAAGCGAAACGCGGTGATCACTTCGTCATAGATGAGGAGGGCGCCGTGGGCGTCCGCCTGTGAGCGGACGGCTTCCAGAAACCCCGGCGCCGGCTCCACGATGCCAAAGTTCCCGACGACAGGCTCAATCAGGATGCAGGCGAACTGGTCCCCATAGGCGGCGAACGCCTGCTCCAGAGCCGCTGGATCATTGAAGGGAACGGTGACAACTTCCCCGGCGATCGATGCGGGAACGCCCGCACTGTCTGGAACACCGAGTGATGAGGGGCCCGAGCCTGCCGCAACGAGTACAAGATCGGCGTGTCCGTGGTAGCAACCTGCAAATTTGAGAATCCTGGAACGTTTGGTGTACGCCCGTGCGACGCGAATCACGGACATCATAGCCTCTGTACCTGAGTTGACGAATCGGACGCGTTCGAGTTCGGGTATGGCTTCACGCAGCCGAAGCGCGAATAGCGTCTCCCACTTGGTGGGCGTTCCGAGTAAACTGCCTTCGGTCATGGCGGCCGTGACTGTCTGTACGACATGCGGATGAGCATGCCCAAGGATGATGGGTCCGTAAGCGGCGAGATAGTCGATGTACCGATTGCCGTCTACATCGTACAGGTAGGCTCCTTCTGCCCGCGCCATGGTGACAGGCGCCCCGCCGCCAACCGCCTTAAAGGATCGCGAAGGGCTGTTTACGCCGCCGATAATCACTTCCTGCGCTCGTTCATGCCATAGTAGTGACTGCTCAAAGAGCATGGTGAACAACTCCGTTTCTTCAGATCCAGCATGAGATCCATGTGCCAATCCAGTCTGCAAATCCGAGTTGGGCTGCCCCGTCGCATGATCGGCGTCTCAATACAAATCGGATCGAATATCCATGCTTCGCCGATGCTTTGGAAAGCGCCCAATCATGCGAGCCCGAGTGGCTGTAGACCGACTATACCACAAACCAAACCGGGGGCAGCGGAGGTGCATGCGTTCGCGGATGCGCAATTTGCTATAATTGAACCACACGCGGCACTGCTGACTTGCTCGGATCTAACGGATCTACAGGGAAGAGTGGCGCAGTGTCAGGTCAAATAGATGGAGAGAGTGTGTGCAGCGATGGAATCAGGGAGTTATCGCGATTTGCCGGCTGTGCATAAGCTTTTGGAGCATGAAGACGTGCGGGAATGGCAGAAGCAATACGCGCGTCTTGACGTCGTGGCGAGTCTGCAGGAAACGCTTGAAGCGCTGCGCGACCAGGTTCGAGAGGGTCTTTCGCCCGATTTATCGGAGGACGCGGTGACGAAACTGGCCAAGGAACGTCTTAGGGTGCGTACGATCATGCGCGTGCGCCACGTGATAAACGCGACAGGAACGGTGCTCCATACGAATCTCGGTCGCGCCCCGCTGGCGGAAGAAGCGATTGCGGCGGTGGCCGACGTGGCGCGCGGCTACAGTAATCTTGAGTTCGATCTGGAAACCGGTGAACGCGGCGAACGGTATACTCATGTGGAGGGGCTGCTGTGTGAACTCACAGGCGCAGAGGCTGCGCTTGTCGTCAATAACAATGCGGCCGCAGTCTGGCTGGTCTTGCATGAGTTGGCCAAAGACCGGAGAGTGGTGATTTCGCGCGGAGAGCTGGTGGAGATCGGCGGATCGTTTCGCATATCAGAAGTGATGCGAGCGAGTGGGGCGCACCTTGTCGAGGTGGGCACGACCAACAAGACGCATGAACGCGATTATGAACAGGCGCTGGCGGAGGGCGCGGATCTGTTGATGCGTGTGCACGCTTCCAATTTTCGCATCGTGGGGTTTACCTATCATCCCCCTCTGACCGCTTTGGTGGATCTGGCCCGCGAATTTCAGGTGCCCTTCTACGAAGACCTGGGGAGCGGAAGCCTGGTTGATTTACGGGAGCTAGGCATCGGTGATGAACCAACCGTTCGCGCCAGCATTGAGGCGGGGGTGGATGTAGTAACGTTTTCCGGTGACAAATTGCTCGGGGCCACGCAGGCTGGCATCATCTGCGGCAAACGGGAGTTTATCGGTCGCTTGAAGAAAAATCAGTTGGCGCGGGCGCTTCGTGTGGACAAATTGACCCTCGCTGGACTGGAGGCCACACTGCGTCTGTATCGTGATCAGGAGCAGGCTCTGGAGAAGATTCCGGCGCTGCGTATGCTCACGATTCCTGTGGCGGATTTGCGCACTCGGGCTGAACAGTTGGCGAGGGAGATCACACTCTGCGCCGGTGGTTACGTGCGTTGCCGTGTGCTTGAAACGACGGCGCAGGTTGGGGGAGGCGCGCTTCCCACCGAACGGTTGGCGTCCAGTGCGTTGGCCCTGTACCCGATGTCCGGGAGCCCGGACAAGCTGGTGACCGCGTTGCGGGAAGAAACGCCGCCCATTGTGGCGCGCGTGGCCAGGGAGGAGGTGATCTGCGATGTCCGAACGGTCTTTCCCTGGGAAGACGAAGCCCTTGTCCAGGGTATCCGGGGAGCCGCAGCTCGATCAGCGCAAAGCGATTAGGCTGACGACTCTCACCGATAAATCTGGGTGAGGCTGTAAAATAGGTCCGGCGGACCTACAGGAAGTATTGTCATTCATTCCAGCGGGGGAACCGCATCCAGATTTGCTGGTTGGTCTGGAGACATCGGATGACGCCGGTGTGTATCGCCTTAGCCCCGATCTGGCGCTGGTGCAGACGATTGATTATTTTACGCCGATTGTCGATGATCCGTACGACTTTGGCCGGATTGCGGCGGCGAACGCCTTAAGCGACATCTATGCCATGGGGGGAAAGCCGCTGACGGTTCTGAACATTGTCGGGTTCCCCATCAGCAAACTGGACAAACAGATTCTGGCGGACATTCTGAGAGGCGCGGCGGCGACAGTGCGGGAAGCTGGCGCCACACTGCTTGGCGGTCACTCGATCGACGATGTGGATCCCAAGTTTGGTCTGGCGGTGACGGGTATCATTCACCCGGACGACATCTGGACCAATGCGGGGGCCAGGGCCGGCGATGCGCTCGTATTGACGAAGCCAATCGGCATGGGCATTGTCACCAAAGCGATCAAGGAAGCGGCGGCCAGTGAGGAGTCGCAAGCGCAAGCCATCCAGTATATGGCGCAGCTTAATCGCGCGGCCGCGGAAGTCGGTCGCTCTTACGAGGTGCACGCCGCGACTGATGTGACCGGGTTTGGACTGCTTGGCCATGCGCTGGAGATGGTGCGGGGATCCGGGTTGGGATTGCGCCTCGCGGCGCACTCAATTCCCATCCTGACAGGAACCCGCGACTATGCGGAACGTGGTCTCGTACCTGCCGGCAGCAAGCGCAATCGAGCTTACGTGGAGCCGTTCGTCGATTTTTCGTCTGATGTGGATGAACTCACTCGCGTGATCCTTGCGGACGCGGTCACGTCCGGCGGGTTGCTGTTTGCCGTGCCGGGCAACATGGCGTCTGCGTTCGTGTCGGAGCAAAAGCGCAACGGAATGGATCTGACTGCGGTGATCGGTGAGTTTACGGAGGAGCGCGGTGGGCGAATTGAAGTCTTACCGTAGGCGTTGTCGCGGCGACCTGACGGAGTTGTTGATTGTCGGCATGACGAAATTGGATTCCTTTTACCGTCGGGACATAGAACGCATGATTGGTTTGTTTCTCCCTGACGCGCAGGTGGTCTGCGAAACTGGACCGCAGTTTGCAGAGGGCTTGTTTCTGCAGTTCGACCTCGTGTTTGAGGAACATCAGGTGACGGCGACTGTAACGGCAAGCGGGCCGGATGCTGTGGAAACGACCCTGTCGGTCGCCAGTGCGGCAACAGCAACGGCAACGGGGTCCGCGCCGGTCAACGCAGACGCGGCTGTGCCGGTTGCTGCTGCGTCGTCGTCGATTGCGCCAGCCAGCGCAGACACCGCTGTGGGGACTGCTCAGGGTGCGACGGCAGCGGTGACAGCGTTGGCAGGTTCGGCGGGTTCGGCGGGTTTGGCGGGGTCGGAAAATGAAGATCCTGCGGCAAAGGCTGCTGAGCCCAATCGTTCCGGCGAGGATCGCGCGACGGCAAGCGCGGTCGAAGAAGGCTTGGCGGAATGCCTGGTGCGCCGTCATCGCCGCCTGCCCTTGTCTCCCGAGCCGGATGCGGCGACGCAGCGTAAAGTCGCGAAACGAGCCATCCTCTTTGCCCTGCACGAGACCTTGTCAGAGTGGACGGGCGCGGTTCAGCCGTGGGGCATTTTGACAGGGGTGCGCCCGACCAAGTTGGCGCACGCGCTGGTCCGTCGGGGGCTGCAGGATGGACGCCCGGTGTCCGACGCAAAGATCGCCGCCACGCTGCAAAGCGACTACCTGATCGCTCCGGCGCGCGCTCGGTTGGTGACGGAGATCGTCCGACGTGAAAGGGAGGTCGTTCCTGATCTGTATCGGTTGGACCGTGCGGTCAGTGTGTATGTCGGAATCCCCTTTTGTCCAACCCATTGTGCGTATTGCACATTCCCCGCGTATTCGATGGTCGACAAGGCCAAATACGCGGAGGGATTTCTGGCGGCGCTCATACGCGAAATTCGCATGACGGGCGAGGTGCTGCGCGAATACGGGATCCCTGTCACGTCCGTCTATGTCGGCGGCGGTACGCCAACCAGTCTGAAAGCCCCCGAACTGGCCGCATTGCTTCAGAATTTGCTGTTGCATATACCAGGTCGCGACGATTGGCGGGAATTCTGCGTGGAAGCGGGTCGAGCCGACACGATCACGGCGGACCGTGTGCAGGTCATGAAAGACTTTGGGGTTGACAGGGTCAGCGTGAATCCGCAGTCCTTCAAGGCGGCCACCATGAAGCACATCGGCCGCGGGCATTCACCGGACATCGTGGACAAGCGGTTTGCGCTCTTTCGCGAAGCGGGATTCGACGATATCAACATGGATCTGATCCTGGGCTTGCCCGGCGAAAACCTGGCGGACGTGTTGTATTCTCTGGAACGGACTCTGGCGCTGCAGCCGGATGAAGTCACGGTCCACACGCTGTCATTCAAACGAGCCGCGGTGGTTACGCGCGAACGCGAAGCGTTTCCCGTGCCGGACGACGACACCGTGCGCCGCATGATGGCGGCGGCGGACAGCACGCTGCGGGGAGCCGGATTGCGCCCGTATTATCTGTACAGACAAAAGGACATTCTCGCCAATTTGGAGAATGTGGGCTATGCGTTGCCGGGAAAGGGGGGCGTGTACAACATCTGTATCATCGAGGAAGCCCAGACGATCGTCGCTCTTGGCGGGGGAGCGGCCAGCAAGTGGGTGACGCCTGGGAGCGGCGTCATCACACGTCACCAGAATCCCAGTGAACCGCTGGCTTACGTCAGTCAAATCGACCGCATCCTTCAGGTCAAGGAGGCGAAGCTGCGCGCCGTTTGCGAGGCGATCAGCAACAATGGGTAGGCTCGCGTGGCCCGCATGAGCGGCCGGAGTGGAGTTGGAGGAGCCCGTCTGTCGGTGGCTTGTCGATGCGATCTGTGTCCAGGGAGTTCGCTGCCCGGTCAGGGTCAGGGTCAGGGTCAGGGTCAGGGTCAGGGTCAGGCAGGTAGAGCGTGTGCTAGAAATCCGCCTGCCGGGGTTTGCCTCCGTTTATCACCACAGTGTTCTGGGCGAGCGTCGGTGGAACAACCATCACATTTGAGGACGGATCACAGTAAGGACAGGCGCATTTCTGGGAGACTCTGAAACGAGTTGGTTTCGTAATGTCAGCGAGAGCATCTTATAGCGGTTGTTCAAAAAGGGGTCAGAACTCCCCGGCGCATTGCATCGTCAGCCTTAAGAATGCTCCCTCACGTACACAAAACGTACGCTCGGTGCGCATTCTTGGCTTGCTTCCTTGCCCCCTTTTGAACAGGCTCTTATAGCGCACTCGCACCCGTTGAAGAACAAGAATGTTTACATTACAGGTGCTTCTCTAAAATTATTTTTGATTCTCCATTTTCGTCAGTGTACGTTCCGACTACATCGAACCCAAGACGTAAATTCAAAATGAGCATACTACGCCACTTGTTCTTAGTCTGGGTACGAACAACTGCGTATCCCTGACACTTACACCATTCGTGCTGTCTGAGCATGAGTTCCGATGCAATCCCGTGACTGCGATACTCTGGATACACGCCACCTAACCAACTGTAGAATCTACTCTTACGATCTTGATAGCCGATTTTATATCCAACAACACGACCATCATGCACGGCGACAAGTATAAGGAACCGTGGTCTCGAAGATAATTCTTCCCTTATAGAATCCGAGCTTTGTGTGGTGAAGATGCTGTCGTGAAGTAAACACATGCTCTTATACCAAATGGATTCTGTTTCCAAATTCGTGAACGCACTGTATTCCAAATCCAAATCCTCCTGAATGGATATGACGACAGAAAACAAACCACTCGAACTAAAGCACCCGTATGCGTAAGAAGAAACAAAACAAAGGCTAGCTTTTCATTGAGCCGTATTAGCGGCAATTGCCTTGAAGTAATGCCCATCAGACGACTCGAAAACAATTCCCTTAGCGGGATCAGTGCCTGAAAGTTGGAATACGGTAAATCCACCTGAGACTTCCCCGTGATAGGAGACTGTACCTAGCTTGTTTCCGATATTACCCACGCTTATTGGGGACACGATTTTATACAGCTCGTTACGCCAGCCAAGAACTGTTCCAGAAACTACACTTGATTGTAGATTTGTCGTCCCATGACAACGATGAAAACAAGTCCAATGAGTTCAAAGACAGCCATTGACTTGGCATGATCGCGGATTCGTCCTACAAAAGAACTATCCACCAAAACAGAGTCCTAAGGTAACCTGGTGACTCTTTCATCCATTCATGGGTCCAGCCATCTCGTCGTGTGCAGGACCTGGCATCACTGTTGTACCCACTGAGCTTGCAAGCTGATATAGCATGTATTGATTCAGACTTACACCTTCCAATTTGGCTCTTGCAGCCAATTCACGTTGGAGAGATTTTGGTAAGCGTAAAAGGAATTTGCTCGGTTCAACATCATTGGGATCAACTGGTTCAGGAATTTCGATGCCATCCTGTAAAGCGCCATCAATCCAGCAACGCTTAGCGTCTTCAACCATGTCCATCAATTCCAGTAACGACTCCGCTTGTGTAATGCACCCAGACAACTCATTCACCTTCGCTACATAGCCTCCAGAATGCGGGTCGGGAATCACGGTAATCGCGTAAGGCAATGCCATATAGTAATCCAAATCCTTATTCATCAAATCCACCCCTTTTGGCTAAGGATTTCAATAACTTGTTTCACATAAACTTCTTTAACGTGATCGCCGTGACGAGGAATAACGATCTGATCCATACCGAGCACGTACCGGAAGTGACTGGTACCCTTGCCGGACTGTCTTCGCTCAAAGCCAGTGTTACGTAGCACTTTGTCGAGATCTTCAAATCGCACAGATTTCGGGTTATTGCGGATTCTCTCCAATAATTTTTCCCACTGGCTCACGCTTTCACCTCACACCAGGCGATATCATATATGATATTATACTCCGGTCGGATCTGAATTACCATCCTAGGTACCTTCTTGCGCTAACCTGTCCAATAGTACAGTAAGAAGCATCGGTCGGATTACCCTTCAAACGGCAAAGGTTGAGTTCCATCGAGATCGGTAAAGCCATATTTTCTTGCTAGTTCAGCGACCGTTATTGCGTCACCAGAAATGTTAGATACCATGGTGTCTGATGCCAATGCCACAACCGCACGACCTACATACGCAGTTGTTTCGGTTGTTCCATCCTCTGGTCCAAGACCTGCATATGTAACTCTTTCTGTTCGCATCCAACCGGGGCAAACTGCAACGGCTGAAACGTTAAAGTCCTTCAATTCCTTCGCCATTCCTAGTGTCATTCGATTGATAGCATTCATGGCTAAATCGTAGTATAAATTGCCTGAAAGTTTGTCCTTGATGAAAAATGTGATATTTACAATTAACCCTTCACACTGTGGTGTCATCAGCGGAACAGCGTATCGAGCAGTCAACAAGTAAGCTTGCGGTCCAGCAACCATCATAGCATCCCAATGCTCCAGCGGTCGTTGCCAAAAAAACCGCCCTTCTCCTGACGGTAGAGAACTTTCGGAGCCACCAAATACACTATTGACTAAAATATCGATTCGACCGTGCTCCCGTCCAATTTGATTGAACAGTTCTCTCACATCATTTTCGCTTGTATGATCACAACGAACCGCGATGCCGTTGCCACCACGTGAAGTAACACCGTCGGCAGTTTCCTCAATGGTTTCCGGTCGATTGTCGGTTGTCGCTCCCTTTACACTCCGACCCGTTACATACACCGTCGCACCTGCACTGCCCAGTTCGAAAGCGATTCCCCTACCCGCTCCACGAGATGCGCCCGTAACAACAGCAATCTTGCCTTGTAATGGTCTTATTGCCAATCCCTCCGCTCGTAAATTTCTTACATTATACGAACGTATGTTCGTGCGTATGTTGAATGCTGCCCGTTTGCAGAGGAGGATATCCGTGTTAGGGCTGAATGTTTATGCAGAGACGACGTTCTAGTACCACTCGTCGGAGATTCACCAACCAAATGGGCCCAATACGTGATTGCATACGTCGCTGAGAGTTTTGTCCCCGACGTCGTCAGGCAGGGATGGGGATGATTCAAGACATACTTGCACCATGTTTGCCATGACTCCATCTCGAATTCGCAACTCCTCAAGTTGGTACTTGGGCTTTACAGCCCACCAGCATCGCAAAACGAAGTGAGCGGTTACGCACTCCTTAAGGATGCACAAATACAACCACTTCCGCGTTAACGGACCAATCGAGTCACAGTAGTTATTCCATAGACCTCTAATCCGGGTCAGATGCCTTCCTATTTCCTCGCCCGACGGTGGAATAGGTCCGATTTCGTAGTAGTGACGTGCCAGTTCGTGCAAACTGTGCCATTTGTCAGTGTCACCAGATACGCATGTTCCGTTAGCCAACATCACTGTTATCGTGCCGACATTCCCTTTTCTTTCGTATTCACTTACAACGTGTTGATACCATGACCACGGAGCCATCATGAGGTGATAATCGCGTTCGCGAAAGGTCTTTGTCTCACTTCGAAAGTCAGGAAAGTCACCAATGAAGCAAAGGTCAATGTCGCTGCGACAGGTGGCTTTGCCTGTTGCATAGGAACCGCACAACACAACGCATTCGACGGTACCACACTGAGGAATGTCACCTTCTAGAAACACATTGATCTGTGTCAGAATTTCGGGGGACAGCTTCACGGATTCACCTCGTATCTCGGCCCATTGAGCGCAGGTGTATACCGCATCACACGGGTCGACGACTCTGCCTGGCCTTCGTACCTTCGACACGCTGATGAACAAGCGCTCACAGTTTCTCGCGCATCAAATTGGCCAGGTCTTCAACTTTTGCACTCTCTACGGTCGGTCCGTCGTAACCGAAAATACGTGGTCCCCGGAATTCTCTCGGGTGTGAGTTGAGTCTGGGGACGATATGAAAGTGAATATGGGGGCAATCACTGGATTCTGCCAGCAATATAGAGTATACCTTCTCCGGTCGGTCAGGCACAGATAGTCGTAACGCCTGCACTATGCGTTTCTTTACGAGTCCGAACCGCTCTGCCTCATCATCGGTCAATTCATCGAAGAACTCGACGTGTCGAACAGGTTTCATGATGAGCCATCCGAGAATCGGGCCTGGGTCGATCCTGTGGTCAACTCGCCACAATCCATCGTCATAAATGATACCGCCAGGTGGATTATCAATGCCTTGATTCACCCGGCAGGCTAGACAGTCAGTGCTCCAGCGCTCCGACATCATTCAACCCCCGAATGTCATACTTTGATACCTTGGATCGAGTCTATCAGAACTGGTGGTCAATTGGACTATATTGTCTCAAATTGTGGTTCTATAGCAGGTGGCATGCTTTGAATCGCTTAAAGTGACTGATAATCAGCGCGAGCATCCTCTACGACGACTCATCGCAGATGGCCTGTGTGCGTCACGACTCCTCATGTTTTATTAAAAATTCGCGAATGAACGGTGTGACTGGTGTCGTTGCCCAATGCACGTAGTGACCCCATTCCACAGATAGCAGAGAGATGTCCGGTCGGCATTGCCGCACTAATTTAATGTGGCGTTCCACCTCCGCCTGTTCACGCTCCTCGCCATGAGGGCGCGTTCCATAGAGCAGGAGCGTTGGAACTTGCACTTGAAGCAGCTCCTTTGGAACATTTGTGCGATAGAGGGCAAGCATCAATCGCATGCCGGCGACCGACGTTTTCGGCGAATATTCACAGGCATGCCGTAGATACGAATCATCTGTGAGGCCATACCAGCCTCGCTCCAGGGCCAGTGTGATGTCCTTTGCAATTTCCTCGTCGCTGCGCGCGGGGAATGTTTTCTCTTCGACTGGATTTGCGAAGCCATGTTTCTTTCTGCGCAGTGGGGTTCCCAGCCGATCCGCCCAATCTAGAAGCGGCGCGACATAGCGGAGAGGACCGGCCTCGATGGGAAAGCGGGGAACAGACCGATAGCCGCCATCGAGTAAAACAAGCGATCTCACCCGCTCTGGATGTTTCCGGGCGGTGGCTAGACCCATTGCCGCGCCTATCGAGTGCCCGATGACATGGGCACTCGATAGCCCCAATTCGTCCAAGACGCGCGCCACCCAATCGCCCATGTCGGCGAAGAAGAGCGTGCCGCGCAAGCCATCGCTCCGGCCGACGCCAGGCAAATCAAGAAGGTACGTGTGAAAGTCGGGCATTAATTCATCAGCCACATTCTTCCCCATCCTACCTGGCCACCCAAGTCCGGGTAAGAAGATGGCAGGACTGCCTGTTCCTTTACTCTCTTCATAGAATATACTGCACATGAAACCGCGCTCCTCGCCAATGGACTCTGTTCTCGTAATACCCTCCTCGACTTCCCATATTGATCATCGTATTGGATGTATTTTCCAAGATGTTCGACACTACCCCAACTCTTCTCATTCATTTCTTCAGACCAATAGGTTACAGAAGAAGATATAAAGCTAAACTGCTGCCCTTTAGTCTGATAAACCATTCAGGAGAAATCGATGCAATGCATCTACGCTTTCATCGCTCTCATGTACTAATTGTTTGATTGTTGTCGGTAATCTTCAATCAGTGTTAGTTTGATAGTCCTTAGATTGCTTGCTGGTTGATTCAAACTCAGTCCTCCTCAAACCACATCGCGAATGTACTCCGCAATTTGATTCATAACAAACGGCAGATGCTCCTTAATGGTATGTCCGCAATTTGGGATCGGCACTATCTTGGCATGTGGCGCATGATAATGAAACAAAGCTAGTCCGCTTGCACGCATTTCTTCTTTTTCTGCTGGCAGTGTCGAGTGCAACAAAAGAATGTGACAAGTTAATTCCTTCATCACAGCTATCGAGTAGTCACCGAGTGTCTGCTCCATCTGTATGATGGTATTGTCTGTAACCCTCAGTACAATGGCACCATCACGTTCCACCATCGATGTATAAAACTCAGCTTCATCGTAGTATGTCCATGTAGTCGCTTGTGATCGTATGACTTCCAATGCCTCATCCCATGAGCCGAAACGATATGTACTCATCGATTCAAGAATATCCTCTGTTTCGGACTCCACCGTCACACCCTTTTGTTTCATCGTTAAATATCCACCTTCTATTAAAATCAATCCTACTATTCGATCCGCTAGTGAACCACCACACATGGCTGCTGAATACGCCCCGTAAGAATATCCTCCAATGTACGCTCGACTGACTTTGAGGTGTTCCAGCACAGATTCCCAGACAACTTGCTGACTTTTTGGGGAGTAATCCGCACGCGGTTCATCAGACAATCCATGACCAGGTGGATCGAACACCACAATATTGATTTGCTGATTCACGGATATTTCAAACAACATAAACAAAGACTCTGCAGCATCACCCTGACCTGGACTTAAAACAAGCCAAGGATAGGCCGGAGACACGCGACGAACTAATATCCGTATATCTCCTTCACTTGTGCTAACAAATTCAGTTGCGACTCCCAACGGAAAGTTCTGTGACATACTCAGTGAGTCCCCTTTTAGTCTCGAGTATTCTATAATTCTGCCCTGTGCGACACAACCAAGTGCCTCGGAAGTGAATATTCATACAAAATGCAATTGCTTCTTCAGACCCTTTATAGTAGGCGCAGGATAAGACAGTTTCATGGCAACTCATCGGACGCCTTTCTGGTAAACCTCCATGGCATCCAAATCGACATTCCGCGTCTGTGGATGCCAGTTTGTCCGCACGAATCCTTAGAAGCATCCAGAAGCCCATCTGTCTCTAAACTGTTCGTTCGTATAGTTCAATAAGCAAAAAACATATTTATATGTAGAAAATGTCATTAAGACCTACTATTACACTAAGACCCCATCCATACATTTCCTCTTCGCTTGTCACTTCCGCCCGTATGGTGTTCAACCCAGCCTGCCAACGAATTGACACGTTAGCATGATCTGAACGGATTCGCCCATCCGTCGTTTTTCCAGGTGAATGCCATTTCCACTCACCTTGATATACTTCTTTTTCATTCACCCATAAACGCAGATGGTCACTGAAACCAAAGCTGAGCAATGTTTCTTTCTCTTCAGAAATATTAAACGAACACTTAGCCTGAACAACGGCACCTCGCTCAGATGTATAAAGCCGATTCAAATTCAGTGTTCCATTTTCTTCAACGTGTGCTTTAATCCAGTTATGTTCAGGTAGTTTCGACACCATCCACTCTGTTACGACCGTTCCCTCTTGCGGTTTGGATTCCGCTGCCTCTTCGTTGATGAGTTCGGTTTGGATTTTTTCAACGGTAAGATTTCGCACGTAACTCGGGGAACTGCCCCATACGCCGATTTTGCCACTCACTGCTCGTCCGTGCTTTAAGTTCGGGATAACAAGGTTTGGTTTGGATGCCTCTCCAACGTAGATAGAAACACTGTCTGGGTGCACCTTCAAAGAGAGCTTGACCCATTGTTCAGAAGGTACGCGCACTAAGGCTTGATAACGTGGACCGTGATAAATCTGCCACGTGCTGGACCCATTCATAACTGGGTCGCACTGAAGGTTTGGCAAATCCCATTCATTATCTGCCGAAACATAAATCAACTCGAAATTCGATTCATCGACAGCTCCGAAGACAAGCCCAACGAAACTACCAGGCGTGCAAGCGACTTCCGCCTCAAGACGAAAACTATTCATGAATAATGCTTCGCGAAGCAAAACCGGAAAGCAATGTTCACCCTGAAAACATAGTGCGTCAGAGTCAAGCCATACCCCTTTGGTGGCATCACTTTTACCTAAATCAAAATCCTTTAAGTCGCCACCAAGGTTCCAATGCTTCGACACGTTTACGCCTCCCTTTATACAGTAGGTACACCAGGTGCGACACTCTAACAAATCCCATATTACAGAACATGCGTTCCCTTTGTCAATTGTTTTATGTTTGCGTGCTTAATGGACTATGCTGCCCGAAAGACCCATAACCTCATCACCTACACCAAGTGTAATCACATACTGTCAGGGAAGAAAATATCTTCGATTCGTTTACCAAAGACATTAGAAATCCGAAATGCCAGCGGCAAGCTTGGGTCGTACTTGCCTGTCTCCAGTGCATGAACAGTTTGTCGGGAAACCCCGAGTGCCTCCGCCAATTCTTGTTGTGACCATGAACGTTCTTGTCGCAAGCCGCGAATGATATTCTTCATCGATATTTACGACTCGCAATTCCAGCGCCGATTCCCCAGAGACAGCACATGAGGACTGGCACATACAATACAGAAATTTGCGGAAGTCCAGCATTCTCTAAAAAACCATAGGTCATTGTAACTACGGCTGTCACCAGCGACGAGAATGTCAATGCTTCTTGATGAATGGACTTTTGCAATTCATCCATCGTACGAATGAAGTGGATTACGGACCAAACGACAAACAATAGTGGAATTACAGGTAACACCGCAACAGGAATCCGCCATCCATTCGGTGGAATTTTCTTCAATAACCACATGGACAGCAGAAACAATACTGAATACGTTGCCATTAAGCTGAAAACTTGAATAGTGTATCGCGTTGCCTCGCGTTTCATGATAAACCACTCCATTCGGTGTAAAGCTTACTTTACACCGAGAATACAACGTATATATTCGGTTGTCAAGTTAACTTTACAACCGAATGCCCGCCTTTTCGTACCAGCGGAACACGTGTCGGACGTATCGAAATGGCTCCTATGGCGTGCTCCTGCAGCATTGGATTAGACCCAACATGGCCTTGCGAGTATTGAAGCGCTATGAGATTCATGCGCTATAATGAGATTATGGAGGTGTCTGCCATGGCGGTCACGAAAGAAGAACTGTATAGGCTGATTGAGCGGATTGAGGATCCGGTGGAATTGGAGACGGCGTATGTGGCCGTGAAGGCCATTGTGGAACACGGCGACCAAGCGTGGTACTGGACGGAGCGGTGGCAGGCGGAGGAGCGCGAGGCGGACGAGGACACGGTGGTCAGCGCCCCCTTTGATAACATCCACGATGTCATGCGCGACATTCGGCGAAGCCTGGATGAGATCGACAAGGAGACCCCATCGAGTGAACATCCAGCGCAAAAGGAAGTTCGATAAGAAGCTGCACCGTCTGGCAAAGGAGAATCCGAACATACTGGATCAGGTGGAGAAAACACTCGATGCGCTCCTGCGCTATCCGCCTCCACATCCGTCGCTTCGCATGAAACACATTCAGGGAACGGATGGCCTGTTCGAGTGTTCTGTCAATATGGACATCCGGATCACGTTTGAGTTCTCCGTCCCGGACGCCATCCTTCTGCGCAACATCGATCACCATGACGACGCGCTTAAACGACCCTAGCAAACCGATAGACCAACCACAATCGGCACACAGGCCGGTTTTTGTTGGCTATCAACAGATTCAGGTGTTTCGTGCAACGTGGGAGGCGGAAAATCCGGAACGCAGGGAGGAGTAGGATCATCTGGAGAGCGAGTTTGATGGATGTTCTGCGCATGCTCCCGGAGCCGGAATTCGACCACACACCAGATTGTTTTCACTTTGCGCAGGAATGCGGGCAACCAGTACGGCGTGTCGTGCACGCTCCGGGTGTCGAGCAAATCACTCAGGTGGATGGAACGTGACATTCTGCTGAGATGAGTGGCGGAGTGGCGGACGCTGTTGGACACTGCGTGTGACATCTGGTATAATTGCTGACAAATCAGATAGCGTGTCGATGATCAGGAAGAGTACCTCGGAGGCTTTTCGCCCCTTATCTCAGAGAATGGCGGTCAATGGCTGTGAGCCGCCCGATAGGAACCGTGGGAAAGACGTCCTGGGAGATGTCCTATACAAAGTAGAGACCGGGCGGAACATCCCGTTATCAATTTCAGTGAGAGCATGGTTCGCGCGCCTTTGCGGCGTTTGCGGCGAGTGAAGCAGGGTGGCACCACGGACGGTGAACGCATCGTTCGTCCCTTGGGGCGAAAGGTGTTTTTTTGTGCGAAAAAAAGGGGGTCTGGTTGTATGGCTGAGTATGCGAAGCCACGGGGCACGGCGGACATTCTGCCGGACGACGCGCTCGAATGGCAATTTGTCGAGAAAACGGCGCAGCAATTATTCGAATCGTACCAATACCGGGAGATTCGGACCCCCATATTTGAACATACGGAGATTTTTGAGCGTGGCGTGGGCGACACGACGGATATCGTTACACGGGAAATGTACACGTTCACGGATCGCGGCGGACGTTCGGTGACTCTGCGCCCCGAAGGCACCGCGGGCGTGGCGAGGGCGTTCGTGGAAAACAGACTGTACGGTGGGCCGCTGCCCGCCAAACTGTATTACAATGGACCGATGTTTCGTTATGAAACGCCGCAGGCGGGCCGTTACAGGCAGTTTTATCATTACGGCGTCGAAGTGATCGGAACCGACGACCCGCGCAGCGACGCCGAAGTGATTGAAGTGGCGGACCGACTGCTTAGAACCATGGGCATTGAGTCCTTTGGGCTGGAACTAAACTCGGTAGGATGTCCGGTGTGCCGCGCTGATCACAAGGTCAGGTTGTTGGAACACCTGGAGCCTGTACGGCAGGACCTGTGTACGGACTGTCAGGAACGCTTTGAAAAAAACCCCCTGCGCATTTTGGACTGCAAGAAGGATGGCAACAATCCGACGGTGCTTTCGGCGCCGACAATCACAGATTCGCTCTGCGACAGTTGCGCCAGCCATTTTGCAGCGGTGAAAATGTATTTGGACGCTATGGCGATTCCCTATCAAGTGGTTAAAACGATGGTTCGCGGGCTTGACTATTACACGCAAACGGCCTTTGAGTTTGTGGAAAGCAGCATCGGCGCGCAAAGCACGATTCTTGGCGGCGGGCGGTACAACGGCCTGATTCGCATGTTGGGCGGGCCGGATCTGCCGGGTATCGGTTTTGCCGGGGGCATCGAGCGACTGCTGCTGGCGCGGGCCGCCCACGGACTGAAGAGTGCGTCGCAGAATCATCCTGACGCTTATGTGATTGCGCTGGGAGAAGCAGCCCGCGAGGCGTCGGTGCGCGTCCTGCATGCGCTCAGACAGGCTGGAATCAGCGCGGACGCGGACTATTCCGGGCATGGACTAAAGGCGCAGTTGAAAACCGCCGATCGTGTGGGGGCAACTTTTGCGCTGCTGATCGGCGACGACGAGGTGAAGAGCGGAACTGTGGCGATTCGCAACATGGCGACCAAGGAACAGACGAGTGTCAACGAAGTCGCTGTTGTCGCAACCATCGCAGATCACACCGGCCGGCAGGGATAACTCCCACGCCCTCGCAAGTCGCGCCGCCTTCAGCAGAAATGACTCGCTTGGACGGATCATGCATTGTACTGCGGCGAGTTTTGCGGCCTTTAGGCCGCACCTGTTTGAGCGGCAGTACAATGCATGATCCGTCCAGGCATAGCAGGGCTGTAAGGCCCGCTCGTGAGGATTCCTCTGCTGTGCCCGTCGCGAGTTCGGCGCAGCCGTGTTTGAGCAGGGGCACAGCAGAGGAATCCGATCGGCAGGGATGACCGTACTTCCAGGTTAGTGGCAATGATCGGGCAGATGACGAAGAAGGGGCAGTGGACAGCGTGCATCGAACACATTTTGCAGGGGATCTGCGGTTGGATCAAGCAGGCGAGACAGTGGTTCTATCGGGATGGGTGCAGCGCCGGAGAGACTTGGGAGGCGTCATCTTCGTTGATTTGCGCGATCGCAGCGGCATCGTGCAGTTGGTGTTTCGCTCCGATGTGGACTCACAGGCGCTGATCGCCGCTGATCGCTTGCGCAGCGAGTACGTGATTCGCGTGTCCGGTCAAGTCGTGAAGCGCGATCCGGCGGCGGTCAATTCGAAGATTGCGACAGGCGCCATTGAGATTTCCGTTCGCGAACTGCATATCTTCAATACGTCCAAAACGCCGCCGTTTTCCGTGGAGGATGACGCCGAGGTGGATGAATCGGTAAGACTTCGTTATCGGTATCTCGACTTGCGCCGTCCGGCGATGTTCCAGACATTTCAAATACGTCATCGCGTCTATCAGGTGATTCGCTCCTTTCTCGATCGGCAGGGGTTTCTGGAAGTGGAGACGCCCATGTTGACCAAGAGCACTCCCGAAGGCGCCCGCGATTATCTGGTTCCGTCACGGGTGCGTCCGGGTGAATTTTACGCCTTGCCGCAATCGCCGCAACTGTTTAAACAGTTGCTCATGGTGGCGGGATTTGATCGTTATTTTCAAATTGTGCGCTGCTTTCGGGATGAAGACTTGCGGGCGGACCGACAGCCGGAATTCACGCAGTTGGATATCGAGACATCCTTTCTCACGGCGGCGGAACTGCAAAATCTGATGGAGGACATGGTCGTCGAATTGTTCGCGGACGTTCTTGGACTGCAGGTTGCGCGACCCTTTGTGCGCCTGACCTACAAGGACGCCATGGAGCGCTTTGGGTCAGACAAACCGGACTTGCGGTTCGGCATGGAACTCGTCGATCTGTCCGCCCTCATGGCGGACGCCTCGTTCAAGGTGTTCGCCGCCGCGGTCGCGAAAGGCGGGCAAGTCAAGGCGCTGGTCGCTCCCGGATGCGGTCGGTTCAGCCGCAAGGAGATCGATGATCTCGCCGCCTTCGCAGCCCGGTACAGGGCGAAGGGGTTGGCCTGGATGATCGTCGAGCCGGAAGGGCTTAAATCGCCGATTGCCAAGTTTTTTACGGCCGAGCAGTTGGAAGCGATCGTGAGCGCTTGCAACGCCCAGGCAGGCGACCTCATCCTGTTTGTGGCAGGCGGCAAGAAGGTCGTGGCGGATGCGCTTGGAGCCCTCCGGCTACACTTCGGAAAACTGCTGAATCTCATTGACACGGAGCAATTTGCGTTTGCGTGGGTGACAGAGTTCCCGCTCCTCGAATACGACGAGGAGGAAGCGCGTTTTGTGGCTGTTCACCACCCATTTACAATGCCGATGGAGGAAGACCTCGGTCGCTTGGAAAATGATCCCGCAAGCGTGCGCGCGCAGGCGTACGACATGGTGTTAAACGGATTTGAAATCGGCGGCGGTTCGATGCGCATCTACCAGCGAACGCTTCAGGAGCGGATGTTTGCCAGTCTTGGTCTGTCGCGCGAAGAGGCGCAGCAGAAGTTTGGTTTTTTGCTCGATGCGTTTGAGTATGGCACACCGCCGCACGGGGGGATTGCGTTTGGCATCGACCGCATGGTGATGGTGATGACAGGACAGGCTTCACTGCGCGACGTAATCGCATTTCCAAAGACGGCGAGCGGTTCCGATCTGTTGACCGGGGCGCCGTCGACTGTGGCTCCTGCGCAGTGGGAGACGCTGCATATCGCGCCGCGCCCGGCCGCGAATGCCGCCTTGAAGGAGGCAGTGCACCATGATTGACTTGCGGAGCGACACGGTGACAAAACCGACTCAGCGCATGCGCCAGGCGATGGCGCAGGCAGAGGTCGGCGATGATGTCTACGGGGAAGACCCCACGGTCCGGGCTCTCGAGGAGACGGCCGCAGAAATGCTTGGCAAGGAAGCGGGACTGCTGGTTACATCCGGAACGCAGGGCAATCAGACAGCGGTTTTGACGCATACGCGGCCCGGTCAGGAAGTCATCGTGGAAGCGGATGCGCACGTCTTCTACTACGAGGTTGGGGCCATGGCCGCGCTGGCTGGCGTCCAGACACGGCCGCTTCACGGCGTCCGGGGACAGATGGCGATTGACGATATCGAAGCGGCGATTCGGGGGAACAACATCCATTACCCGGAAACGGGGCTCATCTGTCTGGAGAACACGCACAACCGCGCTGGCGGCGCGGTCCTTCCGCTCGCCTACATGGAAAGCGCGTATGCGCTGGCGAGGCGCGTGGGCGTGCCTGTACACCTCGATGGGGCACGACTGTTCAATGCCTCCGTCGCCGTCGGAGTGCCGGTGCGGGATTTCGCGACTTGCGCCGATACGGTGCAGATATGTCTCTCCAAAGGGTTGGCCGCCCCGATTGGATCGCTGCTCGTCGGAACGCGCGATGTGATCGCACGAGCGCGCAAATGGCGCAAGGCGCTCGGCGGCGGGATGCGTCAGGCGGGTGTTATCGCCGCTCCCGGACTGATTGCCTTGACGGAAATGGTGGAGCGGCTGGCGGAAGATCACGAACGCGCAAGGCGTCTCGCTGAAGGACTGGCCAATGTTGCGGGCATCGCTGTCGACGTGAGCGCCGTTGAAACGAACATCGTCGTGGCTGACGTCTCCAGCGTAGGCATGTCCGTGTCGGAATTTGTGGCGACACTCGCCGACTGTGGCGTGCTGGCCACCGAGTTTGGCGGCTCCACTGTTCGCTTTGTCACTCATCTCGACATTCGCGAGGAAGACATTGACGATACGGTGGCGGCAGCTGCATTCTGTTCACGGGCGAGGTGAAGCAGCATGGAGGCCAACCGTCCTGACGCGCCTTTGCCAGAACGCATGCGTCCGCGCGATCTGGGTGAGTTTGTGGGTCAGCAACACCTGGTGGGCGCGGGCCGGATGCTGCGTCGCGTCTATGATGCCGGTCGGCTCATGTCGTTGGTCATGTGGGGTCCTCCAGGCACGGGCAAGACGACACTCGCCAAGTTGCTGGCGGACATCGCCAGCGCCCGCTTTGTGGAACTGTCTGCGGTGGCGTCCGGCGCCAAAGATCTTCGCGATGTGTTCGCGGCGGCGGAACAGGAAAAACGTCTATACGGCGTCAACACGGTTTTGTTTATCGATGAAATTCATCGCTACACAAAGACGCAGCAGGATCTCCTGCTCCCCGTCGTGGAACGCGGTGTCGTGTATCTGATTGGCAGCACTACAGAAAATCCGCGCATTTGCCTGACGCGCGCGCTGCTGAGCCGCCTGCAGATTTTTGAACTGCGCCGACTCTCTGCGAAAGATGTGCAAAGCGCTCTTGTGCGGGCGCTTGGCGATGAGGAGCGTGGACTTGGTCGCTACTCCATCAACGTGGAGCCGGAGGCTATGGAGTTATTGGTCCATGGATCCGGTGGGGATCTGCGCAAAGCGTTGCAGGCGCTTGAGGTCAGCTGCTTTCGAGCCGTTTCCGGTTCCGCAGTATGCACGATCAGCGCAGACGATGTGCAGGAAGCGCTGCAAGGGGTGGGCGCACAGTTTGATGAGTCGGTGTTTTACGATTTGCTGAGCGCGTTTGGAAAGTCGCTGCGCGGCAGTGACAGCGACGCTGCGCTTTACTGGTTCGCTCGTCTGATCGACGCGGGGGTCGATCCGGCCGTTGCGGTGCGCCGTCTGATCGTTCATGCCAGTGAAGATGTCGGACTGGCCAGCCCTCAGGCGCTCTTGCAGGCGGTCGCTGCGTTACAGGCGCTGCAACAGGTGGGATTGCCGGAGGCGCGGATTCCTATCGCGCAGGCCATCATCTTTGTGTGCGAAGCGCCGAAATCGAACAGTGTCGTCCTGGCGCTCGCCCGCGTCGAAGAGGCGCTGCGAAAGGTTCCGCATGCGCAGGTTCCATCGTGGCTGCGCGATCGCCATTTTGCCAGGGACGGGGACGCGTTGAGCCAGTACATGTATCCGCACGATTATCCAGGTCACTACGTGAAGCAGACGTATCTCCCTGAGGAACTTGCCAAAGATACGTTTTACAGACCGACCAACCAGGGAACAGAGGCCCGTATCAGGCCGCGAAAAGGGGCCGCAGACACTGGGGAAGGCCAAGAATCCTAATTTCGCTCACAATTGAGTGCCAATAGGTATGGTATAGTGGAAATCATAGGGGATAGGTGAACCTATATGAAAATTTCTACGAAAGGCCGATATGGCCTGTTGCTCATGGTTGATTTGGGCATGGCTGCGGATGATCATCCAGTCTCCCTAAAGTCAGTCGCGGAGCGTAAGCATCTTTCCGATCACTATCTTGAGCAACTGATTGCGCCTTTGCGAAACGCCGGGTTGGTCAGGAGCGTTCGCGGCGCGTACGGTGGCTATGTGTTGGCGCGCCCGGCAACTCAAATTACGGCTGGGGAAGTGTTGCGCATTTTGGAGGGCCCCGTCTCTGTGGTCGATGAATCAGATGATGGTCTGGACCTCTTTTGGGAACGGTTGCGAACGAGTATTGAAGAGGTTATGGACTCGACGACTGTCGCGGACCTGATTGACATGTGGGGAAAGATGGACGCAACGGCTCTGATGTTTTATATATGACGGCGCTTGATGCGCGGGAGGCGCAGTATGCAGCAGATCTATTTGGACAATGCCGCTACTACGGCGCTCAGCCCAGTGGTCTTGGAAGCTATGCAACCGTATCTGTCTTTGGTGTACGGAAACCCCTCCAGTGTACATCAGACTGGACAAGCAGCCAAAATGGCGGTGGAAGACGCCCGGATGCAGGTGGCGGAGGCCATCGGAGCTTCCAGTTCTGAGATAATTTTTACAAGTGGCGGCACGGAAGCGGATTTTCTCGCGCTGCTCGGCGTTCTGAGAGCTTCCGGAGGACGTCACGTGATTACTACGGCGATTGAGCACCATGCGGTTCTTCATACCTGTGAACTGCTTGAAGAGATGGGCTACGAAGTCAGTGTTGTGTTCCCGGATTCCACTGGAATCGTCGATGTAGATGCGGTCTTGGCTGCCGTGCGCCCAGATACCGCACTCGTCAGCGTGATGTGGGTGAACAATGAAACAGGGGCCATCCAACCTGTAGTCGAATTGGCGCAGCGCCTTGCGGAGCGTGGAATTCCCCTGCACAGCGACGCTGTGCAGGCTTTGGGTCCATTACCTGTTGACGTAAACTCGGTGCCTGTGTCACTATTATCTTTTAGTGGGCACAAGATTTATGGACCCAAGGGAGTGGGAGCCCTTTACCTGAGAAAAGGTACGCCGTTTCGCCCCATCATTCGCGGCGGCAGTCAGGAACGAAATCGCAGAGCCGGAACAGAGAACGTGGCTGGTATAGTCGGTTTTGCAAAAGCCGTGGAGTTGCTCTCCGCGGAGCGCGACGAGCGTAACGCGCATCTTGCGGAGTTGCGCGAACATTTTCTGCGCGGCCTGAACCGAAACGTGGCGGGTTGGCGGTTGAACAGTCCGGAACACGCTGTGAAGCACATCTGTAATGTGGCTTTTTCCGGTGTACTCAGTGAGAGTCTCTTGATGCTGTTGGATCTCTCAGGCATTGCAGCTTCAGGAGGATCAGCCTGTACAGCCGGATCAGTTCAGCCATCGCACGTACTGCAGGCCATGGGGCTCAGTGACGACGACGCGAGATCGTCGGTGAGATTCAGTTTTTCGTCATTCAATACGTTTGCTGAAGTCGACCGAGCGGTCGCTCAGATAGCGGACGCTGTCTCCCGACTGCGTACAGTAGACGCGAGAACGCTCAAATAGCGACAACGAAGCGTACGGGTGCCGCCGGAGTCGCATACATCGCCGGACGTGGACCAGGGACGGACCAGATCAGAGGAATGGGTCGCATGATCGCCTGGTCGACATAACGAAATTCGGTTAGGGCAATCAACAGTTGGTTATCCTGTACCATAGTGAAATTAGATATAAGGGAGTGCGCTAAGATGGAACGCTGTCCGCATTGCAACTGCCGCGACATTGGAAAGATAGGCAACAATCAGTTTTACTGCTGGAACTGTTTTATGGAGTTTGCCTTGGTGGGCGACGAAGTAAAGTTGTATCACGTAGATGAGGATGGCAGCCTGGTGGCGTTTGCGCCAACGGATTCCCTGACGGCCGAAGACGCGTCCGCGGTCGTCTCCGGATAGAACAAAATCCGGTGTGAAAAGGATTGTGATCCCTGCTATGGTGTTGACGACCGAACGTATCGTAATCGCCCTGATTGCCTTTGGCGCGCTCTACCTGCTACAGAGCAGAAGTCGCAAGATTTCAGACGATTTTTTGCGAAAAATGGATCAGCGGAGGGATCAGACGGTCAATCTGGAACTGGAACGGCAGCGAGCGCAGGAGTACGAGCAGTTCGAGTTAAAAAATGAGATCGCTCAACTTGACGCAACATCTGACCAAACACAGGGTGGGAGTAAAGGTGGTCTGACTCAGCCATCCGATGAAACGCCGAATGCTGGGTGGTCTTATGATGGCGGTATGGCGTCCGGGCATGATTCCGGGCGCTCAGTTGACGTGGCGGCAAGCACGGTTGTGAATACCGGACCAAACGGATCTTCAAGCGACGGTGCTGCAGACGACGCCACTGAATAGACTTTCATGCTGCTTCGCAGCACCATCAGGGAATGAAAAAGGCGCCGCAAGGTTTTTCACGGACGCAAGGCCCGCTCAGGGAGGAGTCATATATTGCGCCCGTCGCGAGTTTAGCGATAGCGGTGTCTGAGCAGGGGCGCAATATATGACTCCGACCGGCACGGACCAACGATTTTTCGGGATAGCTGATGAACGGCAACGGCGCGCCTCGGTAGTAGGGAACTGGTGAACGGCATATACTGTCTTATGCGGATTGCTCGTCCAGTTCGACACGTGGAGGCTGCTGTGCCATGAAGCTGCAGGATAGCAAAGATCGTACGCTGTACGCAGCGGTCCTGTCTTTGATCGTCTTGGCCTGCCTGACCCTATTGGGGCAACTGCGCGGTTTCTTCCTTGACATCTGGAATGTGCTTTGGACAGTGCTGTTACCCTTGTTGATCAGTATTATTGCGACCTACGTACTGCGGCCAATCGTAGATGCCCTGACCGTACGCCGCGTTCCCCGCACGATAGGAATTCTGCTCGTATACGGTGTAATTGCCATCCTTATGGTCCTCCTGTTACAAAACGTCCTCCCTCTCCTTGCACAGCAAATGAGTACATTCATCCGTCAACTGCCCAGTTACGTGTCCACGTTTGACAGTCTGTTGGATCGCCTGTCGTTTGCCGCTCGCGTGCTTCCGAACGGAGTGCGCATCGGACTTGAAAAGGCGCTGGGGAGCGTGGAGTCCAGTCTGGTAACGGGGCTCTCGCAAACCCTGGTTGGCGTCAAGGATCTTGTTGGGGGAACCGTAACGGCATTTGTGATTCCGTTTCTCGTTTTTTATCTGCTAAAGGACTATTCTCTGTTCACAAGTCTTGTCGTTCGTTGGTTTCCGGCGCACTCCCGCGATACGGTGACGGGGATTTTGGCCGGTATTGATCACTCCTTGGGCAAATATGTCCGGGGGCAGTTTCTCGTCATGATGCTTGTTGGTACGGCGACATTCATAGGCCTGCTTCTCGTGCGGATGCCCTATGCGCTCTTGCTGTCCCTGATTGTGGCGTTGACCAATGTCATTCCGTATCTCGGTCCGTTTATCGGAGCCGCGCCGGCGCTGTTCATGGCGCTGGGAATTTCACATGCCATGCTGATAAAAGTCTTGTTGGTCAACCTCATCGTTCAACAGTTGGAGGGCAATGTGTTCTCGCCTTGGATCATGGGTAAAACGATGAATCTCCATCCACTGCTCATACTGCTGGCGGTTCTCTTGGCAGGGGAAGTTGGCGGCGTCATGGGCCTGATCTTCGCGGTTCCGGTCGTCGCTGTGGTCAAGGTGATCTATGAGCAGATCCACAGCGCAAGAGGGAACGCATGATCGGAAATCTCGGGGTGACAATGGCACAGACGAGCCGCGCGAATGGACGAATCGAATGCGAACGAATGCGCACATCCATTTGACAAGGTGACTGGTGTCTGTTATATTAAGTTCGCAGCTTGGTGATGATGGCGGAGGGGACACACCCGTACCCATCCCGAACACGACGGTTAAGCCCTCCAGCGCCGATGGTACTTGGACCGCAGGGTCCTGGAAGAGTAGGACGTTGCCAGGCAGGAACAGAAGTCCATTCTATGATGGGCTTCTTTTTATGTAGTTGCCAAAAAAATCATTGCCGCAATCTTGGGTGCAGGAGTATACCGGACTGTGTCGATTAGCTTCCGAAATCCCGCTCCGCCAAACGTTCCCTGCGTCATGAGATCCAGAAAGACAAAACTCTACAATATACGGGGGAATACAACATGGATCTGACTTTACATCCCAGGCGCCGCTACTCAGAAGGGCCTACGCCCATCGAATTCTTGCCGCGCTTTTCTGAAGTGATTGGAGGTCCGCGAATCTACATCAAACGAGATGATCTTTTAGGATTGACTTCAGGCGGGAATAAAGCCAGAAAGCTTGAATTCCTTGTTGCAGATGCACTGGCGCAGGGCTCGGATACGCTTATTACCTGCGGCGCCATTCAATCAAACCACTGTCGGCTAACCTTGGCCGCAGCCAACAAGGAAGGCCTTAAATGCAGGCTTGTTTTGGAAGAGAGTGTTCCAAATAGTTACGACGCGAACGCGAGTGGCAATAACTTCCTGTTCAATCTTCTTGGAGTCGAAGGGGTGACCGTAGTTCCGGGCGGGTCGGACATGATGTTGGAGATGAACAAGATAGCCGAGGACATAGTACGCCAGGGACGAAAACCGTATGTCATCCCTGAAGGCGGATCCAATCCGATTGGAACACTCGGTTACGTTTCCTGCTCGCAGGAAATTCTTGGTCAACTCTTTGAAAAGGAGTTGAGCATCCGCCATGTTGTATGCGCCAGCGGCAGCGGGGGAACACACGCTGGACTATTGGCGGGGTTTAACGGCAGCAACAGCAACATCCCTGTGACGGGAATCAATGTTGGTCGAAAAAAGGAAGTTCAGGAGAAACTCATCTATGATTTGTCGTCTGAAACATTGAAGTATTTAAACGTAAATTACAATCTGTCGCCAGATGCGGTGACATGTTTTGATCAATATGTGGGGGAAGGGTATTCCCTCCCTACTCCTGGAATGGTCGAAGCAGTTAGATTATTGGCTCGGACAGAGGGTATTCTTTTGGATCCTGTTTACACAGGAAAAGCCATGGCCGGTTTGATAGATCTTATTCGCCAAGACTATTTTAGAAGTGAAGATAATATCCTGTTTGTTCACACGGGTGGATCGCCCGCTCTATACGCATATGCTTCAGTTATTGTTGGGAATGACAGGCATTAATGCAGAGTGGATTTCGGAACAAAGGCGCGCAATTTCGGTCGTCCGTCGTCCGCAGATTCCTTGCGAACAGCGCCTGGTTTTGCTATACTTCGTGGCAAGGCAAAGGCAATGCAGGACAAGAGTACCGGTAAGCCCACACCCAGAGAGCGCTTCCGTACGGCTGGAAGGAAGCGTGTGTGAAGAGGACGGGAAAGCGAGGTCCGAAGGCCGCGCGTGACAACCGCGACGGAGCGCCCGTTACAGCGCATGAAAGTGATGCTGTCAAACACGGCATAATAAGGGTGGTACCGCGTGAGTCTCACGTCCCTTGGAGGATGAGGGGCTTTTTTTATATCCGCGGGAACCCGTACAGCAGCAGATAACCGCGTCGGACCGGATCACAGGCAGATCGCGTGTCACGCGATGACATGCAAGGGGGGTAGCGCTGTGAAAGGCAGCGAATTACGCAGAAAATATGTGGAGTTTTTTAGGGAAAAGGGTCACGACATTATGCCGAGCGCCAGTCTTGTGCCGCAGGAGGACGCCTCGCTGCTTTGGATCAACAGTGGCATGGCGCCGCTCAAACAGTATTTTGACGGGCGCGTGACGCCTCCGAATCCGCGACTGACCAACAGTCAAAAGTGCATTCGCACCAACGATATCGAAAACGTCGGAAAGACGGCGCGCCACCAAACATTCTTCGAGATGCTCGGGAATTTCTCCATTGGCGATTACTTTAAGCGCGAGTCGATTCACTGGGCGTGGGAGTTCCTCATAGATCGCTTGTGTATTGATCCTGAGCGGTTGTCCGTGACCATTCACCCGGAAGACGATGAGGCATTTCTCATCTGGCAACGGGAAATCGGCATTCCGGAAGGGCGTATTTTGCGGTTGGAGGACAATTTTTGGGATATTGGCGAAGGCCCATGCGGGCCAAACTCAGAAATTTTCTTTGACAGGGGGCAGGGTGTGGGATGTGGACGTCCGGAATGTGACGCCAGTTGCGACTGTGACCGACATCTCGAAATCTGGAACCTGGTGTTCAGTCAATACAATCACAATCCGGATGGTTCTTACACGCCTCTTCCGAAGAAAAATATAGACACAGGCATGGGGCTTGAACGGACGGCGTCCGTCTTGCAGGGGGTCGCCACCACTTTTGACACAGACCTGTTTCGGCCCATTATCGATGCGGCGGCGCTGCGGGTTGGCGTGGCCTATAATAACAACACGGCTGCCGACATAGCGCTGAAAGTCATTGCCGATCACGTGAGAACGGTTGTCTTCTCCATCACAGATGGAGTGTCGCCAAGCAACGAGGGCCGCGGTTACGTCATTCGCCGTTTACTGCGCCGCGCCGTGCGAAATGGGAAACAGCTGGGCTGTGAGACACCTTTTTTGCATACTCTTGTGGGCGTTGTCGGAGAAGTGATGGTCGATTATTATCCTGAGGTGCTCGCGAAAAAAGAGTACACGGAGCGCATCATTCGTCTCGAAGAGGAACGTTTCTTTGAGACGCTCAGTGAGGGAGAAGCTTTGCTGGACGCTGTTATTGCCCGTTTGCAACAGACGGACAGGGATACGATTCCTGGAGACGAAGCTTTCAAACTGTACGACACGTATGGTTTTCCCATCGATCTGACCGAGGAAATTGCCGCGGAGGCCGGTCTGGCGGTGGATCGTGAAGGGTTTGAGAACGCCCTGCGCGAACAGCGGCAACGCGCCCGGAGCGCTCGACAGGAAGTGGACAGCATGCAGGTCCAGACGACGCTATTGCGCGATCTGACGGTGGCCAGTGAGTTTGTAGGCTATACAGATACCAGTTCAGCAGCCCATATCGAGGCGTTGATCGTGGAGGATCGTCTGGAGAAGCGGGCGGCACTCGGAGAACGCGTGCAAGTGATTCTCGATCGCACGCCATTTTACGCGGAGAGCGGCGGGCAGACGGCGGATCGGGGCGTGATCATCGGGAACGGGTTTGAACTGCGGGTGCTCGATGTGCAGAAGGCGCCGCATGGTCAGCATGTCCACGCATGTGAAGTTACGATGGGAGAAGTCGCAACGGGTGCGATGGTTACTGCGGCTATTGATGCGGTGCAGCGATCAGACATAACAAAGAATCACACTGCCACCCACTTGCTTCACAAGGCGTTGCGTCAAGTGCTTGGGGAACACGTGGCGCAGGCCGGTTCGCTGGTTCAGGGAGAACGTCTGCGCTTTGATTTCTCGCATGTGGGCACGCTGTCCAGGGCAGAATGGGAACGGGTCGAACGGTTGGTCAATGAGCAGGTTTGGCGCGACGAGTTGGTTTTGACGGAAGAGATGGGGCGCGACGACGCAAAGGCACTCGGAGCTATGGCCCTGTTTGGGGAAAAGTACGGCGAGGTGGTGCGCGTGGTGCGGGCGGGCGCATACTCAATCGAGTTGTGCGGTGGATGCCATGTCGAACGCACCGGCCAAATCGGGCTGTTTAAACTGGTGTCTGAAGGTGGGATTGGTTCGGGCATTCGCCGGGTGGAGGGGGTAACTGGCCAGCATGCGTATGAGTATATTCTCGCGCAAGAACAGTTGCTCGGGGCTGTGGCTGGTCAAGTGCGAACGAACCCGCCGCAATTGCCAAAGCGGATCGACGGCATGCTGGCGCACGCCAAAGAACTGGAGCGCCAGGTCGAGGCTCTTACGACCAAACTCAGTGCGCTGGAAGCCGTTCAACTGCTCACGTCGGTGGAGTCTGTCGCTGGACGGGACATGCTGGTCGCGGAATTGCAGGGCATGGATGTGGAGGCGCTGCGCGTGGTGGCGGATAGACTGAAATCCAGCCGCTCGGACCTGCTCATTGTCCTTGGTTCAAAGACCGCAGATCGAGTGAGTTTTGTTGCAGTGGTGCCCACAGACTTGCAGGAGCAAGGTGTTCACGCGGGTCGGCTGGTCAAGGACATTGCGACGGTGGCTGGAGGAACCGGCGGGGGCAGAGCGGACATCGCGCAGGCAGGGGGCAAGGAACCTGGAAAACTGGCGGAGGCGTTGCATGCTGCGCGATCTAAGGTGCGTTCATTGCTGGACGCGTAACGGTGACAACGAAGGATTTTCCCGTATACTTGTGGAATAGTACGGGTGGATCGTACTATCATTCGCGAGGGGGGTGTGGCTGACGTGTCTTCGTTTGAAGAAACGATGCAGTTTCGGGTTCGTCCGGATGAACCGTCACGAGCTGAACGGGCGCTGCTGCTGGCTTACGAGGCCCTGTCTGAGAAAGGTTACAATCCCATTCACCAGATCGCCGGCTACCTCATTTCCGGCGATCCGGCCTACATCACCAGTTTCAAGGACGCTCGCGACGCCGTCAGGCGGGTCGAGCGGGATGAATTGATTGAGGAACTGGTGCGCGCCTATCTGGCATCACGGTTGTCATGAGGGTTATGGGGGTCGATTACGGGGAGGCGCGTATCGGTATCGCCTTGAGCGACCCTCTGCTCATCACTGCGCAGACATTTGAAGTGATCGATCGCCGTAAGGTCAGCCGCCCTTTGGAACGGATCGCACAGATTGCAGTGGAGCAGGACGTGGAACTGATCGTCGTTGGATTGCCGATCAACATGAACGGAACGATGGGTGAACGGGTATCGCGCACAAAGGAATTTGCCAGAGAACTTGAAGAACTGACGGGAATACAAGTAAAATGGATGGACGAGCGTCTGTCCACGGTGCGCGCCGAACAGATTCTCATCGAAGGCGAAGTGCGCCGTCAAAGGCGCAAAGGCGTTGTGGACAAGGTTGCGGCCGCGCTTATATTGCAAACTTACCTTGATGCAAAGGGGAGAATGTGAATGTTCGATGATCTGTTGCAGGGACTTGTCGTGTTAACGGACGATGACGGTCAGGAAGAGCCGTATCACGTTTTGCGCGTTCTTGAAATGGAAGGGCATCACTATGTTCTCCTGCAGTCAGAACTGGATCCTGGTGAAGAACCGCTGATTTTGCGCGTCGACGGCGACATTGAGGCGGACAGCGCGTCGTTGATAGGCATTGAGGACGACGATGAATGGGACAAAGTGGCGGAGGCGTTTGATACCTTGATGTTTGAACTGGATGATCTGAGCTGATGCGTGGTGAATGGGGAAAAAGGCTGTACAAGGCGCGTCGTCCTGTGGCCTTTGGCGCCATCGCGGCCGCAGTTCTCGTCGGCGCTTTTTTTGTGGTTCGCGCTGCAGTAGTATATACACCCTTCGGACGTCCAGGCAAAAAAACGTGGGTTGACATTCGGCCAGGGGCGTCGAGTCAGCAGATCGGGCAACTGCTCGCGCAGCATGGGGTGATCGGGAGTCCTCTGGTATTTCGATGGTACCTGTTCCTGACCCATCAGGGTACGGATCTACAGGCCGGTCGCTACCAGTTTGTCACGGGCATGACGCTGGCCCAGGTGGTCAGCGAGCTGAAACAGGGCGCCGTCCAGTTCAACACGGTGGTTGTAACGATTCCCGAGGGCTTCACGGTCACCCAGATCGCTCAGACGCTCGCGCAACAGCACGTCTGTAAAGTACAGGCCTTCATGCGGGTCGTCAGGAATGGTCGTTTTTCTTACTGGTTTATACCGCCTTCCTCGCACGACAAGGCTGTGCGAGACCGCCTCGAAGGATATCTGTTTCCCGATACATACGACTTTACGATTGGCGAATCCCCGCATCAGGTAGTCAACACGATGCTTGGGGAGATGAACAACATACTGACTCCCGGTCGCGTTGCGGCCATGAAACGGGATGGGCTCACTGTACGCCAATTGCTCACCGTGGCCTCGATGATTGAGCGGGAAGCGAAACTCGCGCGTGAACGTCCGCTGATCGCAAGCGTGATTTATAATCGGCTGCACCACAAACCACCCATGAAACTGAGGATCGATGCGACGGTTGAATATGCCGTAGGGTTTCAGTCAAACCTGACGTCACAGGACCTCGCCGTTAGCAGTCCGTACAACACATACGTGCACGACGGATTGCCGCCGGGTCCGATCGCCAATCCAGGACTCGCCTCTATTGACGCGGCCCTGCATCCGGCGCACACGGACTACTACTATTATGTGGCCAAGGGCAACGGCACCGGCGCCAGCTACTTTGCTGCCACATACCAACAGCAGTTGGCCAATGAGGCGCGCCGACAGCAAAACCTTCTCAAGCGTTCCCGGCGCGGAAGCTGACGCGTCCACGGGTAGATGGGGCGCCCCTCATGTTGGGTGTCCTATATGCATAGACTTCTCTCAACGCAAAGGGAGGTCTGCATATGGGACTCTTGGCCGCGCTTGCCATGCTCATTCGCGAGTTATCCGTATTTGTATCCTATGTTAAGCACCATACGTTTCCACAACCCTTGTCAACGCAAGCGGAGGAAAACGCGATTGCCCGTTGGCGAGCGGGTGATGAAGGGGCGCGCAACCTCCTGATCGAGCATAATCTTCGACTGGTGGCCCATATCGTCAAGAAATACGAACAGGGCAGAGACGACGTGGACGACCTCATCTCCATTGGAACCATAGGACTGATCAAGGGCATTCAGACGTTCAAACCGGATCGGGGGGTGCGGTTAGCGACGTACGCAGCGCGCTGCATCGAGAATGAGAGCTAATTGTCAAGTGATATGCGGGAATATCTGGGGAACGTAAGTTATGCAAAACGAGAAGAAATCATTCCAAGACGTTTATGTTTCAGGCTTACAACGTCTCCTGTTGCAGGTCGTATCTTTATAGTTGTTCGATGCTTTTTGCCTTTTTTGTCGGAGAAATATATGTGAAAAGAAAAGGGGTCAGCCATGACCCTGTTACCGAAGTGTCCGAGAACGATACTCAAGTCGAAAGAGTGTCCTGCATGGAGAATATCTGGAATGTGCTGTCCCTGCGAAATTGCAACAAGGATACCTGGCATGCGTTTCTTGGCAAGTGTCCGCGCATGGTATATCCCAAAGTGACGCACAATAACAGCCTAGAGAGGATGATGAGCATGGGGTTACTCAAGAAGGCTGACAAGAGTGACAAGATGGAAAAAATGAAAATCGAGCCGGTACCAGTCTATACGGTTCCAACCATACCACGTCCTTACGAGATTGTGGGAACGGTTTCGACTACACGAGTTGCTTCAGTAATGACTTTCGGATACACAAAGACTGCGGCAAAAATGACTCTTGACGAACTTGGCAAATTGGCAGCCGAACAGGGTGCAGATGCAGTCATAGGCATGTTGGGTGTTTATATAAACAAGGCAGACGCGGCATGGTTTTACGGTACAGCCATTAAATACGTCGATTGATGTTGGCAATTGGACGAAACGGCTTCGTAGGATTCGTTCTAAGCGGTTGCTTGTCTGGGCAACGAACAAATAGATGAGAATGTACACCTCGTCGAAAGCAAGGAACACACGAGATTGATATGTCATTCTCGATGCAGCGCGCCGCACCGGAAAGTTCCAGACAAACAACTTGTCGTAAATGAGATACAAAGTGCCAGCCAAAGCATACTCCCGGATGTCCTCATGTCTGGCGCAACGCCTGGCCTGTTACGATGGGGATTACATAATTCGGTTTAGCGAGTTCATATCGCAAAAGAGTGAGCGGTGAACGGTTCAACTCCGATTTGATATCCCGGTTAAGCCTGCAATTGCCGGCAATCTGCTTCCAAAGCGGAGTCAGCGAAGTTTGAATCATGCCCGCCAGAGGGGCGTCGTGCTTCACATGTTCCATGAAGAGATACTGCCCGCCTGGCTTGAGCACGCGGTAGATCTCTTTCAATACCTGCGCGATGTCAAATACAGAGCACAGGACCAAACTGGTGATAACAGTATCAAACGTCTGATCTTCTAACTCCATGTGTTCTGCCGAAGAGGGCACAAGACGGGTGTCAGGGTACTCCTTGCGCAGATACGTACACAATAGCGGGTCTGGTTCCAGCAGCACGAGTTCGGTTACCTGGACGCCAAGGGCTGCGACATCAAGACCGGAGCCCGCTCCCACTATGAGCGTGCGGCCATATGCCCGTTCATTCTGCAGCGTTCGGACATCCCCCACAGCGCGCTCCAAATATTCCTGCCCCCAGATATACATCCGACTGAACACCGGGTGATTGACGCACATGTCACTCTCTTCTCCCTCCAGGTCCTGCAGCGGCCACACGCGCATACTCCGTTCGGATCCGAAAAGAACCCAACTGACACGCGGCTTCCCGTGCTTTTCAGGATTTCAACTTCTCGGAGAGGGAATGAAACTCATCCTCGTCGATTTCGCCCCGCGCGAAGCGGGCTCGCAGGATCTCTTGCGCGTTGTCTCGAGGAGGTTCACCCGTGAAGGAACGCCCTTGAAACAAACGAATCAGCAACCACGCAACTGCGGTCAGTATCAACAGCCAAAAAATGCTGCCCCCCAGCATCATGATCCAACCGTAATTCCCCCATCCGCCGTTTCCGAAAAAGCCGTACATCATGATCCTTCGCCTCCTTGGCCATATTGGCGCTCAAAAATATATCCTTGCTGGGAAAATAACGCTTGGGCGTCAAATTTCCAGGTCATGTTCAACGCCTCGCGCGAAGAGACGAGAGCCACGGGGAGCACCGCCCGTCCGGGATAGACAGCTGTGGCGCTCTCAACGGTAGATTTCCCCTCTCGACGCAACCCATACCCGACGCCGCCGCCCTCATGCCACCACTCCCAGCCGCGCCACCGAACTCGCCCCTCGTCCTGTTAGCGCTCGGTTCGCGCAGATTCGTCTGCGACCAGTTTGTCGAGCATGTCGTTAACGGACGCGGCCGCGATGTCGCGAATCCTCTTAAAAACCGCCATGTCAATGACCTCCCTTTTGTTACTTTAATGGCGGGCTTGTCACAACCTTACCGGACCGACTTCGTCTGCTTCCCACTCTTCTCGATCGATCGTCGGTTCACCTTGTAACACCCGAAGCATTTTGCGGTATTCATCCGCGCTGATTTCACCGCTGGCCAGCCGCTGCTTCAGGATCTCCCGCCATGATTCGCCGCCTTCCTGGCTTTGGTGATCGACATCACGCGATGGAATCCGTCTGTTGTGGTCAGTGCTGTGAGAATGGCGAGAACCACATCCCATACCAACATCTCCTCTCGAATTCCAGCATACACGATCTTTGTGATGAAAGTGTGATGGACTCTCTTCCCGTTCACGTCACGGCATGTTCCCCTGATTTGGGTCAATGCTGAACCCTTTGTTGGCGTCCAGCGTGTTATGATAGATAAAAATACTCCTGTAAACGGGGATGTTCCATGGCCATTCTGAATCGGTTTCGCTCAACACTGTCCGGCAGACATGTATGCCCACCCGAGCACCTGGAAGGGTATCGGCGGATTGGGGAATCTCTCTATGCCGCGGAAGCGGAATTGACGGAGACCGCGAGTCCGCGTGTCCGCGCTATTTTGACGGGTGCCCGCTGTTTGCGCGTCATGGCCGACGCGCTCCTCGAGGAAGCCTTCGCGGCAAACGGCGGCAGCGAACAGAAAATTCCCGCGATCACCCAGAAGCAGTCGGAGACATGGTACGATGCCATTCCACGCCTTATTGCCGCGGCTCGCAAAGAGGCTGCTTTTCCCGGCGCAGCCGGAACAGCCGCACCACTGCGCCTGGCCTCCTTGCTCCGGGGTCCGCTCGCTTCGCCCACCGACCACCTGACAGGATTGCGCCGCGCCGCGCAGGAACTCCATGAACTCATACAGACAAAGATTGAACTTGCCCGCTTTGAACCCACTCTTTATCGAGAGGCGATTTTGCGCTATGAAGAAACGCGCACCCAAAGAGAACAGGCAGACGCCATCACCCGCAGCGTCCGTCACGGTGACTCGGGCCTCCCCGCCGACCTGCATGCAAAAGCGGAGCAGGCCTATGCGTCGGCTCTATCGTCTTATCTGCTCGTTGCCCAGTGGCTCGAAGATCCCACCCTGCAGTCTACCGGCTCACCTGCCCGTCGTCCTGTTGCCGCACAAAAAACCGCCGCACAGAAGGACCAGGCTTCAGAAACACTGTGGCGCGTCTCATCCACAGTCGCGCGCCGCCAGATCCACCGCGCCGGCGAAGGGCGCAAGGCTGAACAGGATTTGCGGCAATTTTGGCTGAACCGTACGATCCCGGACGCGGAACGTGAATTCGAAGCGACAGCCACTCGGTTGCTCGCAGAGGGGCGCATTCGCGAAAGTGGCTATTGGCATCGCTGCCCATTTCAAAGCAGCTATGCAGTTGGTACAGACCCCATCACGATCTCGGGTCAAACGATCCCGCAAGGTCACTCTTTTCTATGGATGTATGACAGGGACGGTGAATCCAGTCATTTGGTGATTCGTGCTTCCTTCGCCTCCGCGCCATCGCGGGACTACCGCACAGATGGGGGCGCGCCTCAATAAGGCGCACAAGAACCTTATTGAGGTGTGCGCCGATTCACCACAAAGCTTTCGGTGTCGCGCGGAGTTAGCGAACCAGGATCTGCCCATGCATTCCCTGCGCAGCATGATCGGTATATTGGCAACTTGACTGGCAGTAAAGGTGGTCGTGGCCATCGGATACTGGTTTATATTGTATAATCATGCGATCACAGCGCTGCGGAGGTCGGTGCGCATCCACACTTCGGAATACGGAAAATGGACGAAACGGAGATCAATCAAAAATGTCCCCCATCGGAATTTGGAGTCCTTCGGCAATTCCCGCGGGAACAAATGCATCTTCTCCAAAAGCGTATGTCTCCGCAGGTCCGAAAGGATTTTTGTCAAGACGGAACACTTCCACTGTACGCATGACCGGATCAACAATCCAGTACTCACGCACCCCGGTCCGCTGATACAACCGTAATTTTGCCTTGCGGTCTTTCCCGGCCGTAGACGGACTGAGAACCTCTACGACCAGATCAGGGGCTCCAACGCACCCATCATTTGTTATCTTGGTGGAATCACAAATGACGGTCACATCAGGTTGAACATACGCATCTTGAGTGTCGCCGGTTGGCCAAACATCGAAAGGAGAGACATAAGTTCTGCATCGCCCTTTGAGGGCTGAAAAGAACAGACTCCCAATCGCAGTGGTTGCCCGCTGATGCCCCTCCGAAGGCGATGGTGACATATCATATACAACACCGTCGATCATTTCGTAACGTTCGAGGTCTTCTGGGTTCACAGTTTCCAATCACGGCACCTCCACGATTTCATTGTGATTTCTTGACTGCGTATAATATTGAATTATACACCATCCGGTTCGGTTACCCGCGGCGCCTGCTGACATGATCATGTCACCTCCTGATCGCTGGCAGAATTCGGGGGAAAAAATCCTGTTCAGCGATCTTTGCGGTTGCGTCTGTCTAGCGTTTGTTGGCTCGTTCCTCGGCCAAAGCCTCCCCGATTTCCGGGTGCTTCATATACAGGATCGCACTGCGTGAACCAAAGGCCACAGCGATCGCGGCCCACAGAATCCACTCAAAATTGTTGAAAGAAGTAAACAGGCTGGTCCCCTGAAAGGTTAGGCCGATGATCAATCGGACGAGCATCAGGGCAACCCAGGCGACCGGGGACGAATGGCGTTGACAAAACACACGCCAGCAAATATCATCGATATATATCGATGGATGAGGTGGACTATGGACTTCGTTGCCGTCTGCAAAGCGCTCGGCCATCCACAGCGGTATGCGCTCTTTCTCGATCTCCTGCAAGGCGGGGATTCTTCCTGCCGCAGCGGCCCAGATCCCGAGTCAGGCGCGTGTTGTGTCGTGGATCTGACTGTGAAACATCCGCTGGCTCAATCGACCATTTCGCATCATCTGCGGGTGTTGGCAGACGCAGGTCTCGTGCAACATGATCGCCGGGGTACGTATCAGTACTATCGTATCGACGAAGCGATCTGGGATGCGTTTCGTCAGCACACGGCCAGCCTGCAGGTATGTCATGGCGCCGGAAGGACGCTTCCGGCGGGACGGATTCCGTAGGTTTTTTTGACCTTATTCATCGATAAATACCGATCCATTGTGAGGGGTGCAAAAGCGGTGAATACGTTTCATGACGCCGAACAAATGGAGCGCCATGTTCGCGAGGATGGAATCCGCCAAGCGGTGCGAGAACGGTATGGCAAGATCGCACAAGGCAACGGATGCGGTTGTGGTTCGGGTTGCGGCGAGAATTCAGCGGTCGCGTCGAATGTGATTTCCGTGTCATTGGGGTACAAACCGGAAGATGTCGACGCCGTTCCGGATGGGGCGAATATGGGGCTGGGATGCGGCAATCCGCAGGTGATTGCTGGACTTGTGGCGGGGGAAACGGTGCTCGACCTCGGCAGCGGGGGTGGTTTCGACTGTTTTCTCGCCTCGCGGCAAATTGGCGCGGCTGGCAGGGTGATCGGCGTGGACATGACGGCCGAGATGATCTCTAAGGCAAGAGCGAACGCCGAGAGCGCGGACTATCACAATGTTGATTTTCGCCTGGGAGAAATCGAGAATCTGCCCGTGGCCGACAACAGCGTGGACTGCGTCATTTCAAACTGTGTCATCAATCTCTCGCCAAACAAACGCCGAGTGTTTGCCGAGGCGTACCGCGTGCTGAAGCCCGGCGGTCGGATGGCGGTCTCTGATATCGTTGCGACCGCCGTCCCTCCGGAGGAGATTCGTGAGAACATAGAACTGTTCACCGGGTGCATGGCAGGCGCTTCTCTCATCTCCGAAATCGAAGCCATGCTTGCTGCCACCGGTTTTGCGGCGATACGGATCACCCCGAAATCGAGCAGCCGAACATTCATCAGCGACTGGGCTCCTGGAACGGACGTGGCGGACTATTTGGTCTCCGCGAACATCGAGGCAAGTAAGCCGGGCGCTGATCGATTTTCCAGAAAAGGGGCGATAACAGCCCTGTAGCGGGATTGTGCGCAATGCGAAAAGCATCGGCTCAATCGCTGGAGTGGTGCATGCGTGTGTCCGGGAGTTTCTCCGATGGATAAAAATTGGCCTTCAATAGACCCATGATGCAAGCCATTCCTCCCATTGTTCGCTTAGGTTAAGACATTTTTGCCGATATGCGTCCCCATCTTCAGATCCAACTGTTTGAAATGGAGGATTCGGGGTGAAGCTTTGATTCGTCACTTCTCTAAGCGCAATGATCCGTCCCCAGAAATGGATATCACGGTCTGCAAGCGCCTCGTCACGGAGACCCGCTGCGAGTGCGGAAACGAAAACGGGAGATTTTGTCATTCCGGCAAGTTGTATCGCCAGCAAACTGACATCGGGATCCTCATCGACAAATCTGTCGATGACAACGTCGGAATAATTGCCGCGCGGTGTGGGGCGATGCAGAATGTGGTACAAAGCGGCGGAACGAACTCGCGCGTCGGCGTCTTGCAGGGCGAACGACAGATAGGTGGCATCCAGATCATATTCTCCCGCCATTGTTTTACACAGCGCCGCAGATCGGATCGTTGGCGACATGTTGGCAAATGAGTCACTCAGTATTTGCAAACCATTTGGTGAAAATGGTGTATCAAGGGATAGAATAACCTCTACACTGGTGGCGTCGTCGACTCCCCATTTCGCTTGAAATCGTTCCTCTTCCGGAATTGAACACATTGCGCGCCATCGTGAAAAAGGAGACGGACTCATCTCAAGCTCGGGGTCACACATTGAAACTGAAGTCTGGACAGAAATGACTCCTGCGCATAGATCTGCCCAGCGTTCTCTCTTCAGGGAACCGTTTACAAGCGCCCATTTCACTTGCTCATTGGTCCACTCTGGATGAGCCTGCCATATACAGGCGGCAGCGCCAAGAACAATTGGACCTGAAAAGGAAGTTCCGTCTATCCTACCATATCCTTCGGGAAGATCGTCAATTGCACTGTGCGGATGTTCACTCAACATCTGCGGGTCTCCCCACGGGAGGACCACATTTTCAGCAGGCGCCAAGATCTCTGGCACCCATTTCCCCTCGAAAGTGGTTCCGCGTGAACCGTGGTAGGACGATGCGTCCTCCAACGTCCCGTTCGCGGGGATCACGATCCCGCCCACTGACAGGACTGACGGTACAGGCGCCTGGACACTCACAGCAGTAGCGTCCGCAAAATTTCCTGTGCCACACACTACAAGAATACCCATGTCGGCAAGTTGTTCGCAGAGCACCTTGTTCGCATCCAGTTGCCATGGCAACAGTGGGGAATGGGGTCTCGTATTGAAGGAAACGAGAATCCCCCGAATGCCTAGCTCCAGTCCGTGATCTCTCACCCACTGGATTGCCTCCTCTAGAGCAAACTGGTTCGGATTGTCTGGCGCGTAAGCAGAAATGAGGTACAGATTCGCTTGTGGCGCTATGCCCGCATATTGCCCGTGAGATAAGATCCCTGATCCCGCAGCGGCTGCCGCCGCCCACAACCCGTGAACTCCTCTTCTCCAAGGTCCGGCATGGTCTGCCACGATTCGTTCAGGTTCCGTCACCTCAGGGGACAACCTAACCCTATACGTGTTGCGGGTTTCATCCGAGGATATGTCCGGATGGTCCGGGAAATTGGCGTCGATAATGGCGATCGTAACGCCTCGCCCTGTCAGGTCGCTGGGAACATCCAAAAATTCGCGAATAGAAGGCCAAGCAGTAAACATTGGTGACACCCCCAGTGGAATTATATCATTTTTATGGCAGTTCCACACGGAGATCCTATGGCATACCCGGACGAATACGCAAAAGCGGCACTTCGGGCAGAACGAATAAATTTATGGAAATATATCGCAATGGCCGCAAAGACGCTTTCGAGCACCGCTGTTGTTCGTTGCTGCTGCAGGTGTTGCAAAGGCTGCCCCCGACTGCATCGCGCGCGGATCAAGTCGCATCAAAGACCGGAAACCATCAACCGCCCAGTGCCGCCCAAGACCTTTACCTGAAAGCGCGACCTCCGGCATTTTTCGAGTTGTGCGAATATTCCTTCTCTAAAAAAGCACGGTAATACGGGATCAATGAAAGGTCGCTCAAATGTCAAGTGCCCTTTTTTGTCGGTCTGGCGCGTCATTTTCCAAATTGAAATTCTCGATGCCGTGTTGCCGCTTCGTCCGTTTTGAATACCTCGCGCGTACTTTCGATAAACGCCCGCAACGGGGGTGAAATCCACTTGTCTTGATGCCAGGCGAGTTGCGTATAGATTTGTTTGTCCGACCATTGCCAAGCCAACTCGTTCAATCGTCCCGCCTTTATCTCTCTTTCCACGGCCATCGCTGGCAATACAGCGATTCCCAGGCCACTGACAACGCATTGCTTCATGGCCTCGATGCTCACAAATTCAACGATACTGTGCGGGTAAACCCCAGCATCCAGAAAGATCTCCTCAAGTATTACCCGATAAGAACAGCCAAGTTGCGTCAAGAGAAGTGTTTCCTGTTCAAGGTCGGCAGGAAGCACTGTGTGTTTTGTGAGCAGGGGATGATCGGGAGAGGAGACCATTTTCATGTCTTCCTTGACAAGAGGTTCCACGGTTACGGCATTTCCCGGTTTTAGCACGTCCGTGATGAAGGCGATGTCCAACACGCCGTCCATCAGCCGGGCTCTTGTTTCCCCATCCGAGTTTGCTGGTTGAAAAACCAGTTTTACGCGAGGAAATTGGGACTTGAATTTGACCAGGACCGGTGGAAGCCGATAGGTGCATTGGCTTTCCTGCGCGCCAATGACAATGGTTCCGACCGGTTCTGAGGATCCGCTTACCGCGCCTTCAGCCTCCTTGGCCAAGGCAACCATCGTATCGGCGTATCCTTTGAATTTTCGCCCTTCGTCCGTCAAAATCAGCCGTTTTCCGAGCCGCTCAAAGAGGCGTGTTCCAAGCTCCGCTTCAAGGGCCTTTACCTGTGAAGTCACGCTGGACTGTGCAAAGTTCAGCACTTTGGCCGTCTGGGTGAAATTCAGATTTTCAGCGGCCAGTTTGAAAGTCATCAACTGCTTGGTATCCATCAGTCGAACTCCTCCTAATCGCATTTTATGATTGATCCAATTCAAATAATCCGTTTTTCAAATCGATAAGCCCATTCTAAAATGAAGAGAGTCAAATGGCGACCGTGAATCCGCCGTCGGGCAAGCGCGTCAGGGCGGCGCAAAGGAACGCCGCACAATTGTCACCAGGGGGTGATTTCATGAGAGTGCTGCCGGTGCTGGCGCTTATACTGGTGAGTGCATTCTGGGGGATACATGCAGTCGTCGGGAAGACCGTTGAAGAGCAATTGGGACCATTCGCGCTCACGGTTCTGCGATTCACCTTCGGCGCTTTATTATACGGGTCTTTGCTTCCAAGAGTATGGGGATTGCCTCGCATCATGTTGCGGCAATTGGCCCTTACAGGGCTATTCTGGGCGGTCCTGTTTCCGTTCTTTTTTTACCAGTCGTTGCGGTTTCTTACGCCGGTAGAGAGCGTGCTGTTGATTAATACTTCACCGCTCATTGCTGCGCTCCTCGGTTGGCTCTTCCTGGGTGAACGGCTTCGTTGGACACAGGGGATTGGTATTGCGATGGCGTTTATCGGAGTCGGCTGGACTGTGTTCGGCCAGTGGAAAACAAGCACTTCCGGCCTTGGTATCCTTTTCGTGCTCGTCGCCGCCGTTTCATTCGCTGCATACACGGTGTGGTCACGTTCACTTTCCCGGAAGTTGCCCTTACTCGATATGGTTGCTGCGACGTCAATCTGTGGAGCGATAGAACTCTGGATTATCACACTCCTCAACGGACGCACGAGAGAGATTGGCAGTCCTTAATCCGTCTGAATGCAGCAGGGTGGGCAGAGTTTCTCTACGTGGTCGTCATCGTGAGTACAGTTTCCTACATTCTCTATGGTTATGGCTTGAAAAGGTTGCCATCTGCGGTATCTTCGGCCTTGACTTTTTATCCTCAGGTCATTTTTGTGGCGTTGGTACAATGGATTTGGCTTGGGATTGAACCGACTTGGATCGTGATTTTCAGCGCCATCCTGATTCTCGGCGGCATGTTCATCATGCAACTCCCTCATTTTTGCGGGAGCCGCGCGGACGCCGCTATTGGGAGAGCAGAACCTGACCCTGGGCAGTGAGCGGACCGCCATGGCCGCCGAAATTCTCGGCGCCGACGAGGTGATTCCGGTCCATTTTGAGGGTTGGGAACATTTTACCGAAGGGGCAGATCCGCTGCGATCGGCGTTTACGCGTGCAGGACTCGATCACCGTTTGCATCTTCTATATCCTGGAGAACGTTTGACCATTTGAGTGAGTAAACTGGTATGCGCGGTGATCGGTGCGCCTTTGGCGCGCGCGGGGGATATTTCAAGAAATGATTCCGTGCGGCGTCCAGTTGCCCGCATTCTCTCGAAGGTTGAAACTATGCTCGATTCGCGGTATCGTTGGAAACAGATGATGATGATCGGAGGTATCCAATTTACACGCCATGTTTCACTCCTTCTCGCTCCAGTAATCGACTCAACGGAACGATGCCCTGCATTTTGCGGATAGGGAGAGGCGTGTCCATTTTTGGATACGGCTAAGATTTGCTGGCTGCGGATTCGTCCGCCCCTATATCCCCTTTTCGCTCTATGCATGGGTCCAATCGCCCGTGCATTTTTATGTGTGGAGGGATGATGGATGCTGGTGCTAAGGGCGGACAGGATCGGCAGGGAGATACAGGGGCGTTGGATTTTTTCCCATGTCAGTTTGGAGATTCATGTCGGGGATCGAGTTGCCTTGATTGGGCGAAATGGTGTCGGAAAGACCACATTGTTGAACTGCCTGATGGGGAGATCGACGGTGGATGAGGGACTCATACACCGTGGAATCCCCCTATCGGACTATGGGTTTATGGAGCAACAGGTGGAGGTTGCCGATTCTGCATCCCTCTTGGACTTTGTACTTAGCGCAGACCCTGACTTGTATGCAGTGAAACGACAATTGACGCGGTTAGAAAATGAGCTTTCCGGGCCAGCGACGAGCGAGCGGTCGCTTCGCGCCTACGCCGACCTGCAGGATCAGTATTTGGCTCATGATGGCTACAGCAAGGAAGCCGACATTGGGAACCTATTGCGACGATTGCAGTTTTCGGAATCGTTCTGGGAGCAGCCCTATCAGAGTCTGAGCGGGGGAGAGAAGACGCGCGCCCAACTGGCGCGACTCATGGTCGCGCAGCCACAGTTCTTGCTGCTCGATGAACCGACCAATCATCTGGATGCGGAGACGCTCGACTGGTTGGAGGACTTTATCCGCCAATATCGCGGAACGATCCTGTTCGTATCTCATGACCGCCGCTTTATTGATGCCGTGGCGACCTCGACTTGTGAATTGAGGCATGAAGGCTTGCAATGCGCGCGTGGGGGATATTCCGTGTATCGGGCGCAACAGGATCTCTTGCGACGGTCACAGCAGGCTCTGTATGACAAACAGGAGCGGGAGCGTCGGGAACTTCTCGCGGCGATTCAGCAGTACAGGGAGTGGTTTCAAAAAGCGCACGACGCAGCCAGTGAACGGGATCCATTCGCCAAAAAGCGCGCAGCCAAGAACTCCAAGCGCTTTCAGGCCAAGGAGCGCGCATTGCAGCACCTGGAGGAGCGACGAGTCGCGAAACCCATGCAGGAGGCGCATGCGCGACTCGACTTCCAGGACGGGCAGTTTGACGCGCGGAACCTGGTCACTTTCGATGACGTGTCGTTCTCCTTTGGGCCGCGAGCTGTATTGACGCATCTGAACCTTACGGTGGAACGGGGGGATCGGATTGCTGTGGTGGGTCGAAACGGTGCGGGGAAGTCGACGCTGCTCAAGTTGCTCGTCGGCGACTTGGCGCCAAATAGCGGCAGGAGCACACGACATCCCGCGCTTCGTGTGGGGTATTTTGCGCAGGAAGTGGACGCGCTGCCGGGGAACCAGAGCATCCTGTCGTCGATGCTTGAGCTCCCTGGCATCACACAGGCGTCGGCACGAACTATCCTGGCTGGTTTTCTCTTCCCCGGCGAAGATGTATACAAAACGATCGGCGATCTGAGCATGGGGGAGCAGTGCCGCGTGGCCTTCGTGCGCCTCTATTTCTCCAAGGCCAATCTGCTTGTTCTCGATGAACCGGCCAACTATCTCGATATCGATACGAGAGAGCGGATGGAAGAAGCGCTCATGGCATACCCTGGCAGCGTGGTCATGGTGTCGCACGATCGCCGTCTGGTGAGCAAAGTGGCGAATCGGATATGGGCTATTGACGATGGCGCTGTGACAGACTTTCGCGGCGCGTATGAGGAATACCGGGAGAAAGTGGGAGACGGTTCGCGTCGCCCTGCGGATCTCGAACGGGATAACGAGATCCGCAGGCTGCAACTCGAACTGACGCAACATCTGTCTCTGGAAGAACCGACCGAAGAACGGGACAGGCTTCAGCTATGGGCGGATATTCGCGAGTTGAAGCGCCGTCTGGACGAGTGGGTGTCCAGAGCGTAAGATGGGGAACACGGTCAGATTTAAAACGTTGGACGCGGGGTGAGGGCCTCGCGATTGAGATGGAGAGGCGGGGAAATCGCTCCGGGCAAAGAACGGTGAACCCGCAACATTGGCAGATCATTGAGGAGTCATCGCGTGGACGCGATACTGGATATTTTCGACGAACATATGCATCAGATCGGGACCGCATCGCGTTTGGTTGCGCACCGGACCGGCGCATGGCATCAGACGTTTCACTG
>JAJZEE010000139.1 GCA_021805735.1 Bacillota bacterium | reverse complement strand
ACGTCGACACATCATTCATTTGCTGAATAGCCGCCATCACCTTTTGGGCGCCCGCCGGATCGGGTTGCCTCTGTACCGCCAGTTGCGTCAGCAGGCTGGGATCCGAAGGCAAGTTGCATCCAGTGAGCAGAGCCGAACACAGGATCACGCCCGTCCAAATCAGGGAATGTCGTTTCACGCGGATCGCCTCCCCTTTACTCGCCGCACGATGCCCACGATAAGGGCCAAACCATACCCGACCTCCACCAACAACAGCCAGGGCAGAACCTGCGGACCAAGCAACATGATCTCCTGATGAGAATATACAGATGTCAGGAGTTCCGTCTGTGATGCGGAAGACACATGTACGGTATGCAAGTCGACAAAATTGCCATGGTACACGCGAAATACGCGAACCAGTTGCCCATTCCTGTACAGATACCCACCCAGGTAGCGCGTTTTGGCCGCATTCATGAGGCTCGGGGAATTGACGATCAGGAGATCGCCGCCCGGTCTTTTAAATGCTGTTTCAAAACGGAACGAGTCTCGTCCGCTCACCCAAAGGCGTTGCCAGGACCCTGTAGCGGACAGTTGGAAGATCTGCGCCGGAACCGTGTTGACCAACAGCGCATCTTGATGCGAACCTGTCAGATCGGCAAACACCACGTCCATCGTCAATGGATGCAAGTAGGATCCGTGCATCGTGGCAATGACATGGGGCTTGGCGGGAGGGAGGGCTACGACCTGTATCGTGTTGTTCCCTTCCACTACCGCCTGGGAACCGCCGCCGACGGAGGGCGGAAGCATATGATGCACGCCGAGCACGGCGACGCCGGCAGTCCGGAAATGCACCGACACGCCATTAAATGTGCCTGTCAGATACCCGTTCTGAATGCTGAGTCCGTCTGTCTGATCAACAGAATGACCGGTGACGCTTTGCCAATTGCGCTGTTCCGCCGTCACCGTCTGCAAGCTGAGGTCCGCAATCGACGTCGCCACTGTACCCGGACTTAGCAACATGGAGAGCAGCGATCCCGGACCGGCCGAAAGAGATAAGTACATCCTGGTGTGGTTCGCCACATTTAGGAAGTGGGTCGTGGTAAATGGGAAATCAACCAACCCCAGAGACGAAAATGGCAATTGGCTCAGTTCTTGAGTCGTTGCATAGTGGGTGATCAATCTCAGACGACCAGGCCGAATGGCGATCACATCATACGAGTTTTGCAATTCTTTGAGAGCGTTCAGGATGCTGGTTGCTTGGGCTGGATTGGCATTGGCCATATCGATCAGATCCTGCGCCTCACTCTTGACGGGCCTGTGCCCGCGCAGGGTGATGATCTCCTGCAGCCCTGGGCGGGTAGGATCCGGCATCGCCACGACTGGAAGACTCGGAACCTGTGAATCGGGACTGGCCAAGTGCCCGATGTAACGAATATCGAAGTAGGCGAGTGTACTGAGATCGCCTAAAGGCACCCACACTTGCAACAGTGTAATAGCAATGATGACCACAAAGAGACGCCGCGTCTTGACGCCTACCAGAAATCCTCCGAGAATCAACGCCAACACCAGAAACACGACAAAATCAATAATTCGCCACACAAGAGGCTCGCTGGCAAAGCTGGCAATCCCCACGCTGGTCATCACACTAAACAGTGTAAACCGGATCACCACCTTGCGGTCGCCGCGCGGGAATGCATAGATAAACGCCACACTGGCCGCAAGCACGAACAGAACTCCGAGCATCGAATATTCCAGCGTCCACGCTGTGAACGTCAATTGGTAGAAAAGCACTGCCCAAAGCGCATAGACGATCAGAAACGGGGTCTTCAGCATACGAAGAAGTTTCGACTCAGCCACGGTCCGCCGCCTCCTCCGCACCGTAGATGAGCACCAGAGTTCCCGCCATCCAGAACAGGAAGTTGACGGCAGGGTCCTCAAACACGTTCTCCACAGCGTTATGACAGATGATGGCGACCAAAGACGAAAACACGCCGATCATCAGGTACCGCATCCGCTTGTCCATCGTTTTGTGGATCACTCGCCAGACATCGCGCAAATAGACCAGCAACAGACCCAGGAAGCTGAGCAGTCCGACAAGCCCAATCTCCGCCAGTGTCTTGAAGTACTCGCCGTCCACGTAGGTGATGCCGAAGTACTGGGCGGCAACGGCGCCGCCGTAACGACCGAGTCCGACTCCAAACAATGGATTGGTGCGCATCTGGTTGTAGGCGTTGCCCCATCGTGCGATGCGTCCGCTCTGCACCGTCTGGACCCAGTACACGGGCGACAGAAACAGCGCCACGCGCGAGTGAATTGGCGGCACAAACAACACTGCCAGCACGGTGACAGCAATGGTCAGGATCGTCAATCGTTTGTCGATCAACCAGGTGAACACAAGCAGTCCGATGAAACAGGCAATCCAGGCGGCGCGCGTGTAGGTAAAGAGCAGTGTCATGCAACTCACCGCCGCTGCGGCTCCATAAAACAGCCGCGGACCCCTCTTCTTTTCATAGAGGGCAATGCCGAACGCCGTAGGTGCGATGAACGCCATGTACGATCCCAGAATGTTGGGGCTGCCATACAGCGAATAGACCCGTGTACGCACGTGTTCCCCCAGACTGAGCCAGTAACTGGGGATGGGAACTTTCACGATGTACTCATAGACACCGTGAATCGCCATCAGAAATCCCGCCAGAACCATAAATTTCAGGAGCGGCACGACATCCTCTTTATCCACGACATAAGGCAGTATCAAAGCGTACAGCATATACATAAAATCGATGCGCCATCCGGCAAACGCCACCGCCAAGTAGCCAACGTCCATCAGGATGTACGCCAGCCCAAGGACAAGCATGTATATGACGAATTTCTGCGTAGGATAAAATGTCCGTCGAACACCGGACAGACGGGCGCGAATCACATAAAACCCAAACAAAATCAGGATAATTTCATACCATGCCTTACCGACAATCCCCCATGGATAGATGCGCAAAAAGTAATCGACGATCGGAAATGCCGCAAGCATGTATAAAGGCCATTTTAGCTTGGACGGCAGTACGCTGTCACCCATTGTCTCACCCCAGACTTTCTAAATTCCGCATTATTATAACACAGCCCTAATGAATCACCTGAACATACTGTGTACTGACCCATCCCTCCTTTCCGTTGCCGTCTGCAATATAGTCCCACCCGTTCCCTGGAGCCTTAAGGAGAACGATGTATGCGCCGTTTGTCAGTTTGTCGATCGTATCCGTGGTGGACGTCGGATTGGCGACAGAGTTGACGGCGAGAAAGCTCCCATAGTTTATATTGGTAACTGTCAGCATGTTTTGCAGGCTGACGTCGTTCCAGTTCACAAATCCAGTCTGTCCGCCCGGCAGTTTAACCTCATCCCACCCCGGGCAATCCCCAAGCACAGGAAAGTCCGTTCCCTGCGCAATGCTCCCGATGGCGGTCGGCGCCGCGGTCGTGGCGTCCGTCGGGCTCGAATAGACGGTAGTGTCCACAGTCGCCTTCCCAATGGCTCCCGCTGGATACGGGAAGACCTTTCTGTTCGCCTGTTCCCCAAGCGGAGGTTGATTGCCGATTGTATCGGAGTAAGGGGCGATTTCACTCATCACCCGCGCGATGCTGTTGGCCCAGTAGGGGTCGGTTGCATAATCGACATTCATGCCGTCCAGATTCGGGCCATTGTAAAACGGCCCGTTGGCGTCCAGATAAGAGTTGCGAACGAACCAGCCCTGAAAGTTGATGTCGTACTCAACCGAGCGGAAGGTCGCAGCAGCATTGGGGTTGTTGGTGTAAGCCATATAACCGAACAGATTGTTGCGATTTTCGGCAAAATAGGATGTTCCCCATGCCGACTCGATGATGGCATGCGCCACAAGATACTGCGCATTGACTCCATAAGTCTGCTGTGCCTCGATAAAGTACTGACCCGAGTTTTGCAACACGCTCGACGGCGAGGCGTTGGCCGCGAAGAAAGCGTTGATCTGTGCGGCCGTCAATGTGGACGCTGTTTCGAGGTTCATCGTCTGATACGGATTCTCCCATTGCCCCACATAGACATCCCCTGACGGCTGCACCTCGTACCAGTGAGCATAATCATTCGAGACATACGTCTGTCCTGGTGTCATGAAAGAAGGGGCAGGAGCAAGGACGAAGTTGTTCTTTCCCCAATGATCGACGACCATCCCATTTTCAACGGTAAATGTGTCGCCGTAGGGGCTCTTGACTGTCGCAGGATAGTTGGAATAGTCCACCGCGTTTGTCGCAGTGTCAATCACCTGAACGTCCGTCAGCGTTTTGGCAAACGCAATGGCGTCAGTCAGCGAGTTAAACGTGCGAACGAGTTGAAGATACCGATAGACCCCGTATGCGCCGCCCGACGACCAGACGACCTGATTGCTGCTGATCTGAATAACAACCGAACCAGGCAGGGTCTTGGCCAAAGCGATCGCATGGGCTTCCTGTACGAATGTTTTAATGATTTTCGATCCGACCTCGACAACGTAAGCAGGAACATTGGAGTACACCGTTGTTTGATTGGAGATCTGCACCACCGACACGTTAGTCAGTGTCTTGGCGAACTGAATCGCTGAACTCTCCGAAGAAAACTGCTTAAGCAAAATACCGTTCTGGTACACGTCGAACTGTGGGATGTTATTCCATACATCTTTCCCTGTGGCGATATCAATGACTTCACTGGAGGCATTTTGCTGGGCGTATGCTGTAGCGTTTGTCAGTGTGGAGAATGACTGAGAAAACTGGCCGCTTACCATAACATTATAATCGGCTTTCCATAGCACGGCGCCCGTGGAACCTGCGGCGACTGTGGCTGAAGTCATAGAGCGCGCGGCGGACAGCGCGGCGGAATACGTCTGGTAAGAAGCTTGTCCAGACGAACCGGAAACCTCATAGTTGTCTCCATTGCTCCAGATAATCGCTCCCGTCAAACGATCGACAACAACCTGGTTCGCGTTGGACTCAGCGGCCGCAATGGCCTGATCTGCAGTCTTGTAGTAGACGGGTTGGTTCGTGGATGTGCTCGGGGAATTGCCGGATAAGCCAGTGGTGGGTTGTGCAATCACTTCATATGGATTCTGAATCGTGGTGTACACGATGGTTCCTGTGTTCTCGTCCAAAACGATCGTATCTTTCCGGTTCCTGGCGAAGGCGAGCGCCTGACTCAACTCGGCAAACAGCTTGGGCAACGTTTCTGTGGTATTCGCGTATGTAACGAGATAGGGCGCATCGGACGCCGTGTTGTTCCCGCTGCGGTTCGCGCCGTGAGTCTGCTGCGCGGCCCATCGCCACTTCACAGCGCTTGGTCCTGGGGAGGAGGCAGCCTGAGCGAATGCCTGGGAAAAAGACATCAGAGCGCTCGCAACGACTAGCGCCAAAATTGTTGATCGATGTCGAATCATGTTTGCGTTCCCCTCCAGACCCTATTATGTAGATGGCGGGGGAACTCTGTCAATCGCAGAAATGTAATATTAAAGTGATATTACTAGAAAGACGGCGCTGTCATTCGTTCGCGGTTAGGCGTTTTGTTCTCTCCTGAGCATTACAGTAGATCTGATTTCGCCAACATCGATATTGGCGACATTGCGCACGATTGGGTGCGCGTAACACTCAAGCGCTCCGCGCGCGGTCTCGGTCAGCGCATGCAACTGATCCAACGCAGCGACAACTGTCGGTTCAGCGGCTCGTTTGTTGCCGTCGAGCACCTTCACGGCGAGTCCGAAGCCACCGTCCAGAGAACCCACTCCATACACGCCCTCCGCACCGGCTTTAGCCACGATACGGCCACCGCCAGTCACCATCAAATCGGTGCAAAAGCAGTCGGTGCCAGCTACCATGTCAGGATGCGCAAGCATCGCGTCGCGCACTCGCCGCAACGCCTGACGATGACGCTCCGGGGCCATGTCCGGGTTCGCCAACCGCGCGAAGATCAACGCCAGGGCAGTCAGCGGTATCCCAAATGCGGGCGCGCTGCATCCGTCCACTGTCACAGCTACGTCCTCGCGGTTCACCTCGGCAATCTCACACAACGCGTCCAGAATCAGTTGCTGCACCGGATGATCAATATCCAGATACGAATCCAGCGGCGCCTTAAGATGCTTGGCAGCCGCCAGCATGCCCGTGTGTTTCCCGGAGCAGTTGTTGTGCACCGCCTGGGGCTGCTCTCTCAGTTCATAAAGCTGAATGGCCGACGGCATATGATATGGCGGATGTGCTCCGCAGCGAAGATTTGCAGGATCAAGACCCGCTTTGGCGAGCATGGTCGTGACGCCGCTGACGTGATGTGATTCCGCGCCGTGTGAAGCTGTACAAAGCGCTATCTCCGCATCGGTAAAGGCATACGCGGCGGCCGCTCCCGATTCGAGAACGGCCAGTGTCTGGATTGGCTTTAGCGCCGACCGGGGAAATGTGAAGCCATGTGGATCGCCTGCCGCAGCCTGCAAATGACCTCGCCCGTCGACCACCGCGACATTGCCGCTATGAACAGATTCCCGATAACCGCCTCTCCATAATTCTGCTACCACAACCGCCATAGGTTCGTCTCCCCCGTTTTTTTTGACCCTATGCGCCTCCGGGGTCTAATAGTGACTTGCTACAACGAAATGGACATTGGTCCAGGGCGCTGCGATTGAATATGGCAGAGGCGTCTGGCTGAACACTGTCCCCACAGCCGACCCAGACTCGCTGTGATCCGTGTAGGCAAAATGAAATTTGTCCTGCAACAATGTGTTTTCTGCGGTTTTCAACGGCAAACCGACCAGATTTGGAACCAGTTGCTCGCCGACGGGAACGTCGACCTGCATCACTACGGATTGTCCGCGTTGCAGTGAGCTCCCTGCCTTTGGCATGGTGGCGGTCACCCGACCCGCTGAACCGGACCCGGCGATCGACTCCACCCCAATGCGAGTCGTGGAAATCCCCGCGGCGACCAATTGCTGAATGGCTGATTGGGGGGTCATACCCGCCACGTTTGGAACGGTTCCGCTCTGAGGTTGGGAACTACCGGATGATGGAGCGCTGCCGGGCGAACCGCCAGTTGCGCCGCCAGATGCTCCCGTAGAGCCTGGCGTTTGTTGGCTTGCGGAGGATGACTGCCCGGCCGAACCGGAACCCGCGGCCACTGTGCCTTGAGCCAGGGTCTTCCATTGATTCACGGCGACGATTCCAACGAGCAGAGCCCCTGCAATCAGGAGGCCGCCGATGAGGGAACGCCGCAGGGTTCCGGAACTCCCGCCTTGGTCGTCTACCCAATCATCATCATCGACCGCGCCGTCATCAATTTCGTTGAAAGACAAAGCGCCATCCTCGCGCCTGCCTGTAGGTGGAGAACCGGCGATGTGCCTATCCTCCATGAGCATCGCCTGAAGTGTTGTGCTGACCTCGGCAAAGCTGGCACAACCGCCGCTTCCCTGACCGAGCAACTTCTCCAGTCCCAACCGAAACAATGGAGACATTTGCGGATCGTTCCCGCTCTGTATCTGTGAACTCACATTCCATTGGCACAGATGCCCAAAATAAAGCCCCAAATTGCGCGCCAGCTTCGGTTGCGACTCGTCCACTTGCTTTCCATCGGCAGGCATCAAGCCCAACACGCGGGGTTCCTTACCATCCCACAGGACCTGGCCGGCAGAAAAGTGAAATCCGACTCCCTGCCCATGAAGCGCCTCTGCACCTTGAAGAACGCACAGGCACGCCGAGAGCAACTCTTGCCGAGGCATATCGGGAAGACCGGCGCGGGTGCTCCCCACACCTTCGAAAACACAGATGAAGTCTCTCTCCAGTGCCGCGCCATCAAGTAATTCTGTGGTGTACGGATGCGAAACGGTCACGCGTTTAGCCAACCAAGCGTCAAACCCTGTATGGTCGACAGAGGACAGGGACATGGACAGGATTACGACAGATCGATCCAACCGTGCGTCGTAGCCAACCCCCATCTTCCAACCATCACAGAGCGGCTCCAGATTTTCTGCCGAGTACCGCTCCGTCAGTCTGATCACGTCGCGTCCTCCTCTTTCGAACCAGAATCTATCGTCCGTGCCTACGATCCGAATCAATACGTTCTTTACGTCGTTTCAGACGTATGTCGCGACGATCGAGCGCAGTATTGAAATGCCACAACTCCTCCTCGGTTTCAGGAACAATCGTCGGCACCAGCGCAGGTTTCCCATCGTCGCCAAGCGCTACGAAAGTTAAATACGATGTGCCGGTGAGCCGTCTCTCGCCAGTCAGAAGATCCTCTGACTGGATTCTGCAAAAAATCTCCATTGACGTGTGGTGAGTCCAGGTCACAAAGGCCTCCAACTGCACGGCCTCGCCCAGTTTAATCGGAGCCAGGAAGTCAAAACTGTCACTGGATGCGGTGACGACCGGCATACGGCAATGGCGCATGGCCGTAATACTGGCAATCTTGTCCACATAAGCCATAACCCGACCG
>JAJZEE010000138.1 GCA_021805735.1 Bacillota bacterium | reverse complement strand
GCTCTCTAGCCACGGGGGATGTCGATCTTTATTCGGATATTGACCTTCGCATCGTTGTAGATCCAGAAAAACACTCGCCTTTTATTGCAAACAAATTGAATCGTGCGGGCCGCTGGGGCAACGTCCTGTTTTTTGAGGATCTAGGCGCAACTGTCGCGCATACAGTTGCCCACTTTGATTGTTTCATAAAGACAGACGTTTTTTATTATAGACCCGAAGATCTCTGTCCATCTCTTTTTATGCAGGCAACCAAAATACTCCATGATCCTCTTGGACTCGTGGAGCAAGTGTACGAAGCTTCCCTGGCACTGAGTTACAAGCCGACTAACGATGAGTTTGAACGCTGGCGAGGCAAAGTGTTCGCTTATCTTCACGAGATTTATCGCGGAGTCATGCGGCGGGAAATGTATTATGCTTTAAAAATGATGAACGGACTGGCCGGGTTCATCCTGCAGGGTTGGCATATGGAATCAGGCAGATTCCCCGGTCTTTGGGCAGACTGGTCGAAGGTCGAAGGTCAACGCACCGTCTTGGACGATTGGCAATTATCCCTGCTTGCCAGTTGGCACTGCGAGCCAGACCCAAGTGACATTATGAAAACGATGCAGAGCATGCTGCCTGAATTGTCGCGTTTGAACAGGACCTTAAGCCGGTTCCTTGGCTGCGATGAACGAACGGATTTATGGGAACAGGTTCTTCGTATGATCATTTAAAGAACCTGAACTACGACGAATGCCTCTTCACGCGGCTCACAGACCCGCCTTGCGGAGTTCATCCTGAAGAGCGGAATAACGAGCAAACTCGGACTTCAGGTTGTGAATGTACGACGTCCACCAGCCCATCCGGTCGGCCGAACGGCACGCATAAAACGCCTTTTGCAGATGAGCGGCCGCTCTTTTGTAATCGCCGCGATTTTTCTTCTCGATGGCCTTTTCCGCGTAAGCGGTGTAAATGGGGATGGCACGCGCGGATTCTTCCGTCTCCACGATCGCCAGAAACCTGTTCGCGTCGGGTTCCCAACGGAGATCGAGATCCATCGGCAGATGGGATACAGACAATCGCCACGAATCGTCTCGATCACCGATCGTTCAGAGCATCAGAGCCGCAAGCGAGTACCGACGCGCTTCACGTACTTCGTCCGCCCCTGCCGCCGTTTAATCTGCAGAGATTGATCAGGATTCCGCGCGGTCTACACTGAGATCAATAAACGAAAAGCGATCCAAGAGTTTTCCAATGGTAAACAGCCCTGTCCCGACGAGGATGGTAAGGGCCCCAAATACAAAGGAGACTATGATCGAATGAAACCACTCGCCAAGAAGACTCGCCACAATCACGAGGAGCACCTCTGCTACAGAGCTTGATTGCGCAACGAAGCTGTGCAGTCTTCCCTGTAGTTCGGCGGGAGTCTCCCGAACTCGCAGGGTATGAAAAGCCGAACTCGACAGACCCATGCAAAAATAGAAGATGGCCAAGTCCACGCTGATCCACACGACCGACGGGCTAACGGCCAACATCGCTAACGCAAACGCGCTGGCCGTATCCGCAACGACAGTCAGCCACAACGTGGAAACCCTCCGGATGATTGAGGTAAAGACCACTCCCGATCCTATCATACCCACGCCGACCCCGATGCCGGCGATCCACAAATCCCCCAGCCCGCCGCCTGCCTTCCCTATGAAATAGATGATCAACGCGTACAGAACCGCCGAGCCCCCGTTTCCAATCGCAACTGACAACATGTAGTACTTCATGAACGAGTGTTCCCTTATGTACTGAATCGTCTCGACCATTTCCCCATAAATTTTACGAATCATATCCCTGGGACGACGATCCGCAACCTTAGGCACGGTATCTTTAGGAAGAGTCAAGAGTAGAATTGACATAATGGCGGCCGCGACTGAATTACTGATGAAATAGACAACAACGTTAAAATGGAAGACAAATATACCTGCATAGCTCAAGATAAGTCCGATCACGAATGCCGCAGATCCGATGGTAGCTGTGGCGCCCTCAGCCGAGGGCAGGTCTGTTGGATCCATAAGGTATTTCAGAAATGCTGAGTAGGCGCTGTCTTCCATTGTGCCGAGCATGGCCAAAATGAGATCAATTACGAGGATAACAACGTACAGCAGTTCACTGTGCAAAAATACGGCGGGAATCCATCCAAACAAAGCTACCGCGATGTTTGCAAAGAGCATGACATCCCTGCGAGAATTCCAGTCCACAAACAACCCAATCCAAAACCCGACCAACACCACCGCCACTTCTTGCAATATCCCAACTACGCCATTGATCAAGATGGCATGCCAATGTTCCTGTACAAGGAACCGGACTGTTATGAAGTAAGCCGTCAATGCCGCTGAAACAACAAACCTGCCGTATGCCATTCTCCAAAAAGCCTGCCACTTCAACATGAGTCACTCTCCACTCGTTGATGAGCAAGTAGCCGTTTTATATCATACGGAAAATGTTTCTCCCGTAATCAGGTTAAGCTTCAGAATCGGGCGGCAGGTAGGACAAATTGCCCACCCGACTTGTGCGTCCCGCGCAGACTCCACAGAACAATAATCGTCCTGAACAACCCTGTGGCTATGGCTACGCCAGTGAAGCCAGGCATGGGGATTGGACAACATGAACTTTCCAAAAAAACCGAAACAGTCGTTGGCGACAGTATCTTCTCTCCCCAATTCAGTCCGCAAAGTGTTGCCGAAATGCAATGATGGATTCACCTCTGATGCCCCTGCAATCGTGGGAATTATTGAGGCACCTGTCTTGCTCGCTATCCTAAAGAGTCCGCTTCGAACTCGTACTGGATGGTAAAAAAGCCGCGTGACGATTGGGTTGGAATCGTTCCCGTATCCATCTGTCGCGTCCAAGAAAGCAACAACACATTCTCCATTCTTAAGGATGGAAAGCATCTTTCGAACAACAGACGGATCTTGAGCGACCAAAGACGAGAAATTTAGCTCGGCGCCACGTCGTCTCCAGTCGTCATTTTCCCATGTCAATGTTTCTCGATTAAAGAGAATCCATATTTTTTCTGTCACTCCGTGCTCGCGAAGAATTCGTGCCAACTCAAACGGAATAAAACGAAAATGAGCAGAGAAATGCATCGACACAAAAATCCTACCACTTGTCTTTATTTCATAAGGAAGATTAGTAATTCTTCTGAAATAATTTATCGGCGGCAAGGTATCCTGAATTGAGGAAAAAGTACGCTTATAGATTTGATGCTTCTTCCAGACGTCCAATGGATCGATCCCGAAATGAATCAACTCTTGCGTCATACTGTAAAGTTCCATAAACTCATCTGGTGAGAACTCCATGTCCTTTAAAGGAATCAAAACAATCTCTCCCTCCTAGTTTGAGGTTGTTACGCCTCGATTACGTATCAAAACAGACACGCATCGCCTTACCTCTGAAAAGATGATAGCGAATACAGAGATATTCGCCAAAAATATCGCTGCGACTATGAAGACATCTGCGTACGCACCTCGAAACAAGACGACTCGTGGAAGACCCTGCAACGCCGCGATTAGAGCAAAGACAAGAGAGCCGATGTAGGTAACCCAAAGCACAGTTGCTGCGACAAATCTTACTGGAACAAGCGCAATGTTTTGAAGAAGGTGGTATCCGTCAGTGGCAATCCTTTTGCTTGGAACAAGGGTACGGGTTACGAACGGAACGTAAACAATGGCCGAAATATGTATACCGACCGCCGTCGAGCCAATTGAAAGCAACGTACAGGCAATTATCTGCAGAACTGGTCCGCTGGCCGTGACAAAGATATCCTTTGCCCGATTAAACCGACCCGGATCAGCGATATACGTCTTGAACCGGACTGGAATTCCTATCCGGAATTCGATCACGGCTACATGACCCACCAGCCTAGCGGCCAACCAATGACCTGCCTCATGGACATAGAATTGTGCCAGAACCTCTACCATAACAATGATCGGAACCAAGACAACATTCATTGAATTCCCTCCATGGATTGGAATATCATTATTTCTTCGTAATCTTACAACTGCTGCTGATGGAATCACGAACAACGGCCAACGATGCCACTTCATTTGGCGACAGTTTCTTCATTAGAAGCACCTCCTTTCAAAGTACTTATTTTTACATATACCTCGTCTCAAGGACATCAGTCTCCTGATTCAAGGAAATTTACTACGAATTACAGCACTTAATAAAGAAAATCGTCCAATCCATGGGGGAATGATAGAATTATATCCTCATTCATATTCTAAAGTCAATGCCAATTCAGGATTAAGTTATTAGAAACTTCTTATATTTACTAGTGTTAGTCTTTTTTATCCTTCCTGTTGCGTGGGTATCTCTAACAGACTATAATTGTAACTACTCAGCGTCCTGAGAATATTTCTGGACGCTGAGTAGTTACAAAGTGTCTTCGAAATGGAGGGTTTATCTTGCAACTCATCCGTCCCAATCGTCTGCAAAGAGGAGATACGATCGGAGTGATTGCACCTGCCTCTCCTGTCGCGGCGCTTTGTCCGCGGCGGTTTGAACGGGGGTTGCAGGAACTCCGACATTTGGGTTTTAAAGTGATTGTGGGACAACATGCGCTCAAGCGGACGGGACACACCGCAGGTACCATTGAGGAGCGGCTGGACGACCTTCATGGTATGTTTCGAAATCTTCAGGTCAAGGCCATCATCGCAACCATCGGGGGTTTCAATTCACATCAGCTGCTGGAGAACATTGATTTTAACCTGATCAGGCGCAATCCTAAGATCTTGATGGGTTACAGTGACATCACAGCCCTGTTGGCGGGCATATACAGACATACGCGGCTTGTGACGTTCATGGGCCCGGCCATTCTTCCTCAGTTCGGCGAGTATGGCGGTCTCTTAGAATACACAAAAAGAAGCTTTGAAAGGGTTCTCATGCGGGCCGAGCCCATCGGTCGAATCGACGCAAGCCAAGAATGGACAGAGGAGTCTCTCCTCTGGGATCAGGCAGACGATCGAATTCGGCAAACGAGGCCGAACGCGGGCATGAAGGTCCTCAAATCAGGAACCGCACAGGGCCCAATTTTAGCTGGAAATATGGGAACCTTATTGCTCTTGGCAGGGACGCCTTACTTTCCCGATGTAGACGGGGTCATTTTGTGCTTGGAAGAGGATGAGAACGAAAGGCCGGGCACGATTGATCGGTTTCTCACACAACTCCGACAAATGGGGATTTACCGTAAGATCTCCGCATTGATCGTCGGGCGTTTCCAATCAAAAGTTGGGTTCTCCCCAGACGATTCTTTACCGAGCGTTCTCTCAGCGGCGACAAAAACATTCGATTTTCCCATCCTCTATGACGCCGATTTCGGCCATACCGATCCGATGATGGTGTTGCCAAATGGGGTGCAAGCAAGGATTGACGCCTCGGATCTCAAGCAACCCATCTTCGAAATCCTGGATACTGCTGTTCATTGATCTCTTGAACATGCTTCTTCGTCAGAACGTTAGCGCTTGCGCTCTTTTGTGTAGCGAAGAACGCGCTTACGGTTTGTTTCAATGGACTGTCTTCTCCTGTACCGCCGAGATGCATGTCTACCAACGGGATGTAACTGTTCTGATCGTCGGGATTCAAGTCAAATTCTTCGAACAAAAACGTGCGAGTCTGTTCCACGCCCCCGTAGTCATACCAACTGTAGGTAGAAATCCAGCGTGCGATCCACCAGTGTCGCAACCAGCGACACAAACGCCGACATGTCTCCAGTTGTACGTGCGCGGTCCAGGGCCGAATAGTATTCGGCCCTGCTCTCTTTCTCAATCACAATGGGAGGGTACCCACTCTTCATTAACTCAAAATTAAGTAACAGACGCGCCGTCCTGCCATTGCCGTCGATGAAGGGATGAATGTTCACGAAATCGCTGTGCACAGCCGCTGCTCGTTCAATCGGATGCCGCTTCAGTCCATCGGCTTCATACCACTTTACGAATCGCTCCATCTCACTCTGAACATGTACGGCATCGGGCGGAATGTGCTGCGCACCGCTGATTACAATGTTTTCCTTGCGATATACACCAGCGTGGTCATCATCAATGCCTTTCAGAATGAGACGGTGAATACTTCCTATTTGCCACTCCGACAACTTTGCATCCTTTTGAACGATCTCCAGAACGTGCAGGATCGCTTCCTTGTGATTAAGCGCTTCCAGGTGTTCTTTGATCGTCTTCCCGCCAACGGTAATGCCCTCAAGGGCAACCTTGGTTTCGGACAACGTTAACGTATTGCCCTCAATCGCGTTGGAGTGATACGTCCAGTTAACGATGAGATGCTCCTCAAGACTGCGCAGAGTGTGGACAGGCAAGGGCCTCTTTTGATCGAGCAGTTTTTTCTTCTCGTCTATACTCTCAAACATCAAGCAACCACTCCGACGATCTCATTTATTTACAGATAGTATACTACAGCTTCGTTGCCCTGTGGTGAGCCGAATTGCAAACCAGAATCGCAGGTATACCCCGCTCTTTCTGCGCCGAGAACATCTGCCTCGCAATTGTCGTCGACCATTCATAGGAACACCTGATCCTCGGTGATGCGATCATGTCGATCAATGGATTGACGAAGGACAAGTTGCCTATATACGTATGCCGGGATTTGACCAGCCCGCCTATGCGGAGCGGAGTCGATTTCGTCCAACAGTTCCCATCCGCAACATCCATCATCATGGACATTCGCAGAAATGGTGGTGGGGCTTCGCCATTCAAGAGGCTTCGGGGCAGGAACAGAATGATGTGCACTCTTGCGTGCATTTTGGATAGCAGGGTGACAACGGTTTCTCTTGGCCGACGCGGTCTCTGTAACAGCAAATACCGTTTCTGCCGCAGGGACCTCCAGCAACATGAGCTTGAACCCTTTGAGCAATTTAAGAAATTTTAATAAATGGAAATTCGTCAGCTTGACATGATACATTATGGTTGCGGTTGGTTTGTGATTACACTTGGCGCCTGCGCCGCCGCAAGCTCTTGCACCTGAAGACCATGTATTTTTTGAAGATTCGTCAGAAAGAGGAGAGTGGCGATGGATTTGACGCGTTTTCTGAAGGGGAAAGGGCTTCTGCATAAAGTGTGGATTACCGTTCCGGCTGTCTGTCTGATGCTGGTCGCAACGGTTTCAGGCACACACGCTCAGGCGAAATCCCCAGCATCCTTTCTCGAATCCTTTACTTTTGCTGGCGTACCAAAAGGATATCGCCTCACGCACATCGCGTGGGAGACGACGCCTTCCAACGGAACGATGAACACGACGTTTCCTCAAGGCATCCCTATCGTAAGCCCTGCCGCTGCAAGAAAGGGAGTCTATATAGGTCCGCTCGTGGCGCCGGGTGGGAAGCTGTGGTATCTCGGCGAGACGCTTGGCGCTCGGGGACAAGTGGTTTGGGAATTTACGGGCCTGGATGGCGCAGAACTTTGCGCCACGAGTCTGCCACTGAACGTTCCGCACACCGGTTCCTGGCATTTGGTGCGCATCCCCATGCTCCTGGGGGCCAAACACAGGATCACCTTGGCCCACTACCACTGGTTTCACAGTAAGGACGGTCGCTGGACGATGCAAGCGCCCAAGATCATCGCCTCATCGACGCCTAATCAGACGGGATATTCGATTGCGTTTTCCTATTTGCCGCTCGACTGGCAATTGCAAGCGTTCCGATACGTCTCAGGCCGCCGCGTGCTCGGGGCCTCTGTTGCGCAGGCTGTTGGCCAAAGAGCCTCAAGCCCCTTTTTCTCGGAGTCGTCCTTGGGATGGTCGTTCTCGTATCCGACACTAGCCGCCTCATGGAAAGGACGTCTGGAGGCCGCTTTTTCGGACGGACACGGACATCTGACCTGGCTCGGTATGCCGTTGACACTACGGGGCTAACCACGGTCACCTCGATTTTGACGAGATGACCGTCACGAGTTCTGGCTTTTGCCATGAGTGTGATGGTCTACTCGTTTTTGCCTTTTCACCTTTCACCCTGACCAGGCAGGACGGAAATCGGACTCGGGAGAAGATCTCGTGGTCAGTATCCTGGCGTAGGGTCAACATCCGAGCATGTTCGCGTTGTCCGCCCATTCACCGCGTACTGCGGTTCTGTTCGATCTCCTCGACTCGCTCGCTGAGATACGTCCAACGTTCCAGCAGCTCATTCAGCCGGGTTTCGACAGCCTGCTGATCAGCGAAGAGCGCCTGCACCCGTTCGTAGTCGCCCCCCGCACGCTCCATCTGCTCGGCGATCTCCCGGCGCGACTGTTCTGCCTCCGCGATTCGATCCTCTATCTCCTCGTATTCCTTTTGCTCCTTGAATGTAAGCTTGAGAGGCGTTCGCTTCTGCGATGGCGCGCCGCGCTCCTCAACACACTCCTCCCGTTGCGCGAAGGAGCGCGGCTCACGGGGTTCACGGGGTTCACCTTGAGGCGAAGGGGCCGTCGATGCTGCTGCGGATTGGGTTGAGTAATCGGAGAAATTCCCCAAGAAACGGGATATGACCCCC
>JAJZEE010000137.1 GCA_021805735.1 Bacillota bacterium | reverse complement strand
GTGTGCGCCTTATAATTCTGAAACACATCGCCGCGCAGATGCGGTGGAATATACGTCAAGCTGCCGCTCGAATAAACGACATCGTAGAGTTCATCAAGACGAAAATCTGACAGATTGGATTGAATCGTCCGAATGGCAACCTTCTCTCGCACTGCCCATCGTCGCGCCTTGGCCAGCCCCTGCGGAGAGATGTCCACGCCGGTTGCCTGAAAGCCGTGTTTGGCAAAGTGGATCATGTCCTTGCCTTCCCCGCACCCCAAATCGATCACTGACATGGGCGCACCGCCCGTTCTGTCCATGTGGTCGACGACCGTTTGACAAAGCCGGTTTGGCTCCGTTCCCCAGTAGAACTCTTCCCTTTGGTATACGTCATCGTACGTCTTCATTCGATTCACCCTTCCTCCGATGCACCCTCTTCGGACATTTCCCATTCCAATGCACATCTTTCGTGTCCAATGCCACTCTTCCTGCACCACTGAATCGACGACTGCAGCATGAAGAAGCGGACATCGACCATCCCCACACTCCTCACTCATTTACGGCAGGATCTACGGCAGGTTGACTGGCGCCTGCCATCGACACGCAAAGCGCTCCACGCCAGGATATTTCTCTCCAAGCGACCATGCGGTAAATCCGCAGCGGCGGTAGAAGTTCACCGCATCCCGATCCGTTTCTGCGACCAATTCCTCCAAATTTTCCGCCTGTATGACGCGTTTCACGAGTTGGGATCCGTTCCCCTTGCGTCGCTCGGACGCCTTCACCGCAATGTGCAGCAACTCCGCCGCCGTTTCGGAGGTGCGCCGAATGCCAGCCACAGCCACAAGATCCGGTCCAATCGCGAGTCCATACAGCGTTGTGCTGTCCGACCCGTACACTTCGCTGAGGATGTGATTCATTCGCTCCTCAGTGGGTTGAAATACCGCGCTGCTCAAAATATCCAGGGCGGATTCTCCCATTTGGCGCGGGTCAAGTTTCACCAGCCTCAACAGTAAACCCGATCCCGATTCCGTCAGATTCGACTCGGTTCCCCACGAGCCCGAGCGGGCAGGATTCGACTCGACTTCCTCCGGCGTCCAGACCATGAGCCAGCAATCGCGCAGTTCACCTTCATGCCGCTCGTGCTTCGGCAATCGTCTGGCCTTACGAAACCCCGCCTTCTCATAGCAGCGAATCGCGCGTGTGTTCCACGCCTGGGGATCCATCACAATAAAACTGACCCGGAACTTTCGACTCAGATATCGCGTCATGGCCTGCATGAGGGTAGTGCCAATCCCTCGATTCCACAATTCTGGTTCACCGATAAACTGATCCAATCCATAGACAATCTGGGCGACGTCGAATCCATACGCCAACTTCTCATCGTGCGCGAGCAGATAGAATTGGATGTATCCGATGTCCCGTTCTCCAGCGGAGACAATACACGCGGTGACGGCCCCGTCCAATTTTTGCCCGAATACCTGCTGAACTCGCGGCAGGTCATGCGGCCTGTCCCGCCCTTCGTAGAATTCGAGAACCCGGGGATCGCTGAGCCATGCGGCCATCTGCGGATAATCGTCAGCTGTCATGTGACGGACTGAGAGTCCATTCTCGTTGAACAGAACGCGCACATCCAACACTCCCCCTTCGCGAATGGTCTCACGGCTAGGCAAGAGTTTATGCTCCGTCCCCTCTGCTTGATCCGCACCGCGTCAATCGAGTCCTGTGCCCGAGCTCCAATGCCGTCTCCCGGTCAACACAGGGCACCCCAGGCAATGACCGACGGTTGCAGCGGAATCCGGGGTGTCCGTGGCGGCCCTTGCCCCAACATCCACCTTCCTGACACCGAAGCAACCGGCTGTGTTATAACAAGTCGTCTGCATCGCGATGGATGATTGATCTCGCCTCCGTCAGACCGGAAGCAAAACGCGCGGCGCGCGGGTCCCGCCTGCGAACTAGGACGGCCTTGATGCCGTTTCTTTCCGCGCCCAACACATCCGCCTCGCAGTTGTCGCCAACCATCCAGACGCGTTTGGGGTGTTCCGCAAGAGCGAGCGCATGTCGATACGCCTGTGCATGCGGTTTTTCATATCCCACTTCTGCGGAGGACGCCACGCCCGCCACCCACCTGTCCAGCCCCAGACTGCTGACCATGGGTCGAAGCTCAGGCACGTGGTTGGACAAGATAATATGCCGCCAGCCATCGTCGTGCAGATCCTTCAACACGGGAACTACGTCATCAAAAAGATGCCAGCCCTCTTGGCTCAGATACTGGGATCGCACTCGCGAGGCCAGTATCTGAGCATCCGAACCCGGGATCCCGTTGCGCTCGTAAGCCTGTGCAAACACGGGTTCCAGCGACGACCACCAAGCGTCTGCGGTGTTCAGATGCGCATGCGGTTTCTCCGGCTCCATCCACGGAAAACCCTGTTGCAGGTGGGGACGGATGTCCTCGACTGTCACTACGGAGAGCGGATCGTGCGCCAGAAGTACCTCATGAAGCGTTCCACTCCAACCCCCATCCCGCCAGCCGAGCGTTCCGTCGAAGTCCCAGAGGATGACCCCGTTCATCCCGCCATCTTCCTCCTTAGTAATTTTGAAAGATCTTCTTTTCTCCCAGTACATCAGCTGCAGACCCTTGTTCAAATTCCCCTTTAGCCAAACAGGCCCCTCCGGATCAGATTTGCAGAAACGGGTTCCCGTCCGATTTCGCGCGCCCAAATGGACAACTGCCCGATGTGATGAATCTCGTGAGCGATGACGTGACGCAAGACTTCCCCAAACTTATAAGTATACCATTCGCCGGTTGAACGACGCGGAACCGTGAGTTCACGAACTTCCATCTCAGATGACCAAGACATGATAAACCATTCCACTTCCGGGTGAAACTTTCTGGACAGGTCTTGAACTTTGCGTAGACTGCTATAGGACTCGAAGGGTTCAGCAAAATCCGGATTCCCCTGCAATGCACAGATCCAACTGTACTCCACATCTGCGATGTGAAACAGCGTCTTCAGGATACCACCCATACCGCCGGTTCGCGTTTTGAGCAATTCGTCTTCGGCAACGGCTTCACACCACGAGAACCAGTCATCGCGAACCTGCCAGTTGTATTGGAATAGAGTTTTCATCTGGTCACTGCGCGGCGGAAACCTCGGCGTTCCGGTCGAGGAGGAGCCGCGTCTTCACTTCCTCTCTTATTTGAAATGTGCTACTATATGAACATGAGACGAACCCTTCGATTCCTTCTGAATCCAACCGATGAGCAGGTGCAGATCCTACGAAACACGCTTGAACAAGCCGCCGCGTGCTTCAATGCTGTCTGCGCCTACGGTTGGTCCTGCGCCGAAAAAAATGGCGTTCGTCTGCACCACGCGACGTATCGAGACCTGCGAGACTCGTTTCCTGATCTGCCGTCCCAACTGGTGATTGCATCGCGCGTGAAGGCAACGGAAGCCATCCAATCCGCGCTCGACAGACAGAGGAAGGGACGAAAGACATCCTGTCCACAAGGAACCCTCGTGCCCATTCGGTATGATGCCAGGACATATACTTTCCGTCCGAACGCGGGCGTTGTCAGCCTCGCCTCCATTGCTGGCCGGCAGTCCGTCGCGTTTCTGCCCAATCCGCATGCCAGCCGTGTACTGGCACAAGCCGACGGGTTTGACAGTGCGGACTTGGTGTACCGCAAGGGCCGGTTTTTGTTCCATCTCGTTGTCTCTCTCCCCGATGTTGCGGTCGCTCCATCCGATGAGACGATCGGTGTGGATATGGGACTGAACCGCCCGGCCGTCACGTCGGACGCCAAGTTCCACGGCGAGCGTCGCTGGAAAGGCGTCGATCGCAGGTATTTCCGATTGAAGCGTGCGCTTCAGGCGAAAGGCACTCGCTCGGCCAAGCGGCGTTTGCGCCGTCTGGCCGGGAAGGTTCACCGTTTCCGCCGCGACTGCGACCATGTGCTCAGTCGGCGAATCGTCGATTCCGTACCTGCCGGCTCCGTGATTGTGATTGAGAACCTCAACCACATCCGCACCCGAACCAAGCAGCGCGGACGCGAATCCCGTCGCCGCTTGCACTCGTGGACATTTGCGCAACTGCGCGGTTTCCTTGAGTACAAAGCCGAAACGAAGGGGTGCCATGTGGTTGGCGTTGACCCTCGCTACACGTCGCAGCGGTGTTCTCAGTGCGGCCATGTGCATCGCTCCAATCGCAAATCTCAATCGCGGTTCAAATGCCAGGCGTGCGGATTCGAGTTGAACGCCGATCTGAACGCCGCTCGCAACATCAAGCGCAAGCACCTTGACGGAAGTGGCAAGACCGCTTCCGCCGGGCTGCCGTCAACCAGCCTATCGCGTCAGTCGCAAGGCTAGATGCAAGCTTCGCCCTTTAGGGCGGGGTAGTTGACATTGGGCAATCAACGTTATTTCCCGCGATTAACTGACCATGACAGGGAGGAGACGAGTTTTGAAATGACCATCTCATGGCACGATTCCTACGAGGGGCAACTCAGGAAAATAGTCGGACATCGGAAACTGATCTGCCCAAGTATTCGAGCCATTATCCGAAACGAAACCGGCCAAGTTCTCTTCGTGAAGGACCACAGGAGATGGTCGCTGCCTGCAGGGAGTCAGGAATTGGACGAGTCGATCGAGGATACGCTCAGGCGCGAAGTGCGGGAAGAGACAGGGCTTGAAGTCCTCTCCCAAACCCTTATCGCCGTCTTCTCCAACCCCTGTTATTCAGGAGTGACGGCGTATGGAGATGAGTATCAGACACTTTCCTTCGTGTTTCGTGTCGATCAGTGGTGTGGCGTACTTTTGCGCAAGACTGAAGAAACGATTGACGCTGGCTTTTTTGATTTGGACAATCTGCCTCACGATGACGTGACACTACCCGAACACCATAGGGAGACTTTGGCTTGCCTCGACCAGTATGCGGGAACAGTATTGTTCAGGTAGAGATTCATGAACCCTCGCTGCGTCAACCTGTCATAGGAAAATAAGAATTCCATGACATCCATCAAGGCAATCTCCGACTTTTTGTTTGTAACCCGCCGTGAAATATTTACCCGCCCAGATCCGGTCATTTCCCATCCCCGTCCGACTTCACCATGCCGTAGACAACCAGATCTTCATACTCTCCCCATTTGAGCGCATGGTGCGCAAGCGTTCCCTCATAGGACATTCCGATCTTCTGCATGACCCGGGATGATGCAGGATTTTTTGTCATGGCAAGGGCAAATATGCGATGCAGGTTCAATTCACACAATCCAAACTCAATCATTCGACGAGCAGCCTCGGTTGTATATCCCCGCCCCCAGTACGGCTTGCCAATCCAGTAGCCCAGTTCTGCCCGCCGATGTGCTTCGGCGATCCCGAGACTGATCACTCCCATGAAGACGTCGTCCGATCTTCTTATGATGGCAAGGGTGTATCCTCTCCCATCCGCGGCGCTCGTTTGAACCCTCTCGATCCACGTCTCCGCCGCACCGTCGGGATACGGGTGCGGCACATGCAGCGTGGTTTTGGCAATGTCAAAATCCCCTGCGAGCTCTTGCACCGGCTTCGCGTCACGCATGTCAAGCGTACGCAAAATCAGACGTTTTGTCTCAAGCGTCATCCACTGTTCACACCCCTTTCTTGTCCATGTGGCTAAAGAAAAATCGATTTGTCACGTACGAGCAATTATATTCCAACAATGCTGACATCTCTACTCTTCTCGAGATCGATGTCCCGATGAAACGGATATCCATCCGCGTTCAATTAATGGAACCCCTCAGCCCACAAACCCGCCATTTTCAATGGCGTGCGTATATAATGAAATGGGATCCAATTGTCCTGTGAACATTCTTGCGCATATAGAGAGGAGAAGCGATCATGGGTCGTCATGCAGAGGCGCGGGAAAGATTGTGGAATTCCGTGGAGGGCCTGAATGAAGCCCAGTTACGCAGACCAAATGCGGATGGCTGGACCATTTTGCACGTGTTGGAACATCTTCATCTGGTGGAAATGGGCGTGGCTGGGGCCATCATGGGCGCCGTGAAGTCTCCGCCCATGGCAAACGCGCAGGCGACTGACTCGTTTGAGGCGCGGCTTCTGAACCGCAGCTATAAGGTCGATGCACCGGAAATCTTCCAACCGCAGGGCGCCATCGCGACGACTCAAGAGGCCCAAGAACTGCTCTCTTCTTCGCGAGACCGCCTTGAGGCGGCCGTTGCGGCGGCCCGGAACGCCGGTGCCATGCACACGCATGGATTCCCCCATGCTCTCTTGGGCCCGATGAGCGTGCAGCAATGGTACGAATTCATCCCCCTGCACGAGTTGCGCCACGTGGCCCAGATTGAGGAAATGAAAGCGGCGCAAACGGAAAATCCGGACGGCTCCGCAGCAAGACAGGGAGGTGTCTCATGCTAGAAAAATCCATAGTCGAAGAAGTGCTTGGTCTGGCGTTGTCGTCCGGCGGAGATTTCTCGGAAATATTTGCGGAAGACCGCCGCACGAACAACATCACGCTGCAAAGTGGTCGGGTTGAAAAGAGCCTGTCAGGAAGAGATTTTGGAGTGGGCATCCGTGTATTCAAAGGTTTCACCAGCACTTATACATACACCACGGATTCTTCGCGGGAAGGTTTGCTCAAGGCGGCCAGAAACGCCGCAGCAGCAATGAGCGGTTCCCCTTCGGTTCAACCTCAGCCCTTTGCGGCCGAACCCATTTCTCCTTTGCACGCCATTGAGTGGTATCCCACGCAGGTTGCCAAATCCGACAAAGTCGGGATCATGAAACAGGCTTATGAAATCGCCAAAAACTATCATGCAGCGATTCAGCAGGTGATGGTCTATTACTCCGACGAAGAGCAAAACGTATTCATCGCAAACTCGGAAGGCAAATGGATCGAGGACCAAAGAGTGAGAAGCCGTCTGATAATTCACTCCACCGCGACAGACGGTCATAAAGTCGAGAGTGGATTTTACGGACCAGGCGCCCACAAGGGCTTCGAGTTCATGAAACACCTGGACTTGCGACACTATGCGGGGGAAGCGTCACGCATCGCCGTCACCATGCTGGGTGCTGCGCCATGCCCCAGCGGCAAGTTTCCCGTAGTGATCGACAATGAATTTGGCGGCGTTATTTTCCACGAGGCGTGTGGGCATGGACTTGAAGCCACCTCCGTGGCAAAACATAACTCTGTATTCTCTGACCGCATCGGAGAAAAAGTGGCGCCCGATCTCGTGACCTACATCGATGATGGAACACTTCCAAATGAATGGGGCTCCATCACCATCGACGATGAAGGGGAAAAAACGCGAAGAAACGTGCTCATTGAACAGGGCATTCTAAAAGGATACCTGATCGACAGGTTCAACAGCCGTCGCATGGGGATGGCTCCCACGGGTTCGAGTCGCCGACAGTCTTACCGTTTCGCTCCCACCTCAAGAATGACAAACACCTTTATCGCTCCCGGCGAGTCGACTCCCGAAGAAATCCTTGGCAATACCGAATACGGCATTTACGCAAAGTACATGGGAGGCGGCCAGGTTAATACCACAACCGGCGACTACAACTTTGCCGTCATGGAAGGGTATCTCATTGAGAACGGAAAAATCGGCGCGCCCATCAAAGGAGCGACCCTGATCGGCAATGGACCGAAAACGCTCCAACTCGTCGATATGGTCGGCAATAACCTGGCCCACGGCGCAGGCATGTGCGGTTCCCTCAGCGGCAGTATTCCCGTCAATGTCGGGCAGCCGATGCTACGCGTCAGCGAAATGACCGTTGGCGGTACAAAGGGGGATGAGTGACATGAACATGGAATCTTTTTCGCACAAGTTGTTGGAAGCCGGCAAGCGGTTCGGCTATGCGGATATGGAGCTGTACCATGAGCGAGTCAAAACATTTGGCTGCCAGCTCTTTCAGGGAGAAATCGACAAGTACGAGTCCTCCGAGGTCTCTGGCGTTTCCTTCCGCGGCGTCTTTGACGGCAAAATGGGCTACGCATTCACAGAAAAAATCGCGGAGGATTCGATCCCCTTTCTCCTGGAAAATGCCAAAGAAAACGCACAGATCATCGAGGACGAGGAAGCAGAGGACATTTTCCCAGGTAGCGAGCGCTACCGAGAGCAGACGTATTACTCCAGTGCACTGCAACAAGTGTCCATTCAGGATCAGATCCGGCTTTTGCTCGACACCGAACGTCTCATCCTTGCCTATGATGAACGAGTCACAGGAACCAATTATTGTATGTTACGAAACTCCGAAACGGAACGAACCCTCCTGAACAGCAAGGGCCTGGATCTTAAGGATTTGCAAAACTCCCTGACGCTTTATATTTCCGTGATTGTAAAGAGTGAAGGTCAGACGAAAACGGGGACGTATGTCAAGATCACGAAGGATTTTCACTCTTTACATCCAGAGGATATCGCCGAACAGGCGGCTGAAGAAGCTCTACAGCAGTTGAGTTCCCAATCGATTCGAAGCAGGTCCTACCCTGTGTTGTTGCGAAACGATATGGCCGCGGCGCTCATTCAGACGTTTTCTCCGATTTTTTCAGCGGAAAATACACAAAGAGGGCACTCGCTGCTACAGGACAAAGTGGGTGCTTCTATTGGCGTATCCGCTT